>NZ_JADBTR010000170.1:0-20421 GCF_020246065.1 Microcystis sp. M144S2 | reverse complement strand
GAGAGAATCGTGCTTCAAAACCTTGCGTCTTCATCGGCCCGCGTCCTGTAGGGGCGAAGCATTCGGATAAAAAATCTACGGTTTCACCGATAGGTTATTGCCCGAATGCTTCGCCCGTACTTTTTCAGCAAACCCTAATTATTAATAGTCGAAGTCACCACCGCCAGCGGGAGGAGCGGATTTTTCTTTTTCCGGTTTATCCACCACAATACACTCGGTAGTTAAAACCATACCGGCGATAGAAGCGGCATTTTGTAGGGCAGAACGAGTCACTTTAGCGGGGTCAACGATACCCGCCTCAAACATATCGGAGAACTCACCGGTAGCGGCATTATAACCGACATTAAAGGGCTTCTCTTTCACCCGTTCGGCAATAACTGCACCGTTTTGGCCGGCATTTTCAGCGATCCGTTTTAAGGGGGCAGCAATGGCGCGAGAAACGATTAAAGCACCGGTTAATTCTTCATGCTGGAGGGTTTCTTTGGCCCAGGTTTCCAATTGGGGAGCCAGGTGAGCTAAAGTAGTACCACCACCGGGGACGATACCTTCTTCTACGGCTGCTTTAGTGGCGTTAATTGCGTCTTCTAGGCGCAATTTGCGGTCTTTCATTTCCGTTTCGGTAGCGGCACCGACTTTAATCACTGCCACACCCCCGGCTAATTTAGCCAGACGTTCTTGCAGTTTTTCTTTATCGTAGGAAGAATCGGTTTCCTCGATTTGACGGCGAATTTGCTCACAACGGGTTTTCACTGCCACGTCGTTTCCTTCGGCGACGATGGTGGTGGTATCTTTGTTCATAGTGATACGACGGGCCGTACCTAAGCTGTCAATTTTAGTGGTTTCCAGTTTTAAACCCGCATCTTCGCTAATGACTTGACCACCGGTTAAGACGGCGATATCTTCTAACATCGCTTTTCTGCGATCGCCAAATCCAGGAGCTTTCACCGCAGTGACGTTAAGAACACCGCGCAGACGGTTAACCACTAGGGTTGCCAAAGCTTCTTTTTCGATGTCTTCGGCGATAATTACTAGGGGTTTACCTTGACGGGCCACCTGTTCGAGAATGGGAACCAAATCCTGTACTAAACCGATTTTTTTGTCGGTAATCAGAATAGCGGGATCCTCAAAAACGCATTCCATGCGTTCGGTGTCGGTGACAAAGTAGGGAGAGATATAACCTTTGTCAAAACGCATCCCTTCGGTGATTTCTAGTTCGGTGGTCATCGATTTCCCTTCTTCTAGGGAAATTACGCCTTCTTTGCCGACTTTATCCATGGCCGAGGCGATCATTTGACCGACTTCATCATCGTTACCGGCAGAGATAGCGCCCACTTGTGCGATCGCTTTGGAATCTTCTACGGGTTTCGCGTGTTTGGCGATTTGACTGACGAGGAAATCGGCAGCTTTATCGATACCTTTTTTCAGAGAAATCGGGTTAGCACCGGCGGCGACGTTGCGTAAACCTTCTTTAACGATAGCGTGAGCGAGAACGGTGGCGGTAGTAGTACCATCACCCGCTACATCGTTGGTTTTTGAGGCGGCTTGGCGAATTAAAGCCACACCGGTGTTCTCGATATGGTCTTCCAGTTCGATTTCTTTAGCGATGGTGATGCCATCATTGACGATTTGGGGCGCGCCAAATTTCTTTTCGAGGACGACGTTACGACCTTTGGGGCCAAGGGTGACGGCCACCGCTTCGGCCAGAAGATCCATGCCTTTTTCTAAGGCGCGACGAGCATCTTCGTTGTAGATAATAGATTTAGCCATAATGTATCGTTATTCGTGCAAAATAGGGGTTTTCAAGGGTAGATGATTAGGAAACGGCGGCGAGAATGTCTTTTTCGGAGAGGAGAACGAATTCTTCGCCACCAAGTTTGATATCGGTTCCGGCATATTTGGAGTAGAGAACTTTGTCACCCACACCCACTTCCACAGGGGTGCGGCTACCGTCATCGTTGCGTTTGCCGGGGCCGACGGCCACAACTTCCCCGATTTGGGGTTTTTCTTTAGCGGCGTCGGGAAGGAAAATGCCACCGGCGGTTTTTTCTTCGCTGGGGCTAACTTTAACGAAAACTCGATCGCCTAGGGGTTTAACAGTTGTTACGTTGATGCTGACTGCAGCCATGGAATATCCTCCGTTTGTCTTATATTTGGGTAAGTGTCTTTTCCAGATTAGCACTCTTACCTTACGAGTGCTAATTTACCGAAATAGAAGGCCCCCTGACAACGGCTCGATCGGTACGGGTTCCCGAACTATGGTGTTAAGCTAGGGTTTGCGGCAAAAAGTTTGTTGGTGGGGTTAGGAGCCGGTGGTCGGGAGAATTAAGAATAAGCATTAATCGATTAAATGCTCCATTTAGGCATTTTATGCAGTTTTATGTCTATTTTTGTCATTTTTGAACTCTCAAGAATTAATTATGCAAGAACTCTATTATCAAAGCGCAAGTCCCTAAATGTTTACCCAAGCTGCAATCGCCGAACCTCAAGGGCGATCGCTATCTCAACGATCGAAGCCTGTTGTTTACATAAGTAGTCATGCAAAATTAATTTCCTAGTCGAGACAGGAGACGGGAGACGGGATAAAGCTATTAGGGATCGGATTTGAGTTTTCAGTTCTCTGTTTGCTCACCACCACAGAAGTCTGACGGAGTAGTGGCTTAGATGTGTAATTAATTGTGCTTAGATACATAGTTTTTTACACATAATATAGGGGTTCTCGTACCTGTACGGCACACTTAAAGTTTTGCTGATTAAGCTTTTCAAGATCGAGAATGTACCTTTTGTGAATGGGAAACGCTATAAACTAGACCTACCTTTTCTCTAAGATTAGTAAATATTCGGATTTCATGCCATCAGGATTTTTATTCTTGCGAGATTTGAATAATTGTCTGGTTTTAATTCTATCCTCAAAGACGGTATTAAAAATAAAGCCATTTTCCTGAAAATATTCCTGTAATATTCGCCAAGTTTCTACTTCCACTCCATCCACTTTTGGATTACCGACAAAAATGCAAGCTTTCCCAGCTTGTTTTAATTTTCTGGTGGCATTTTCTAAAGCGTTGATAGTGTGACAAAAATAGGAATCGAGTATTTTATGTAAATTCTCTTTCTCTAAACTGGATCTCACTTGATTTAAGGTTTCAGTTTCGATTAATCTGGTAGCCTGTCGGTAGGGAATTTCTAGCTTAGAGATTTTTTGCACTTCTTTTTCTGTATATCCTAACCAATATAAATCTAGTTTTGCTGTTCTGATATATTCCTGTGCTTGCAGATAGGGGGGTGAACTAATTAAACAATCTAACTCTAGATTTTGATCGATCTCAAAAGTGGCACTATCTACTCCCCCATAAAAAAGCACCTGATTATAATTGCCCCAAGTTACGGTAATATATTGATTAACGCTGGTTAAAGTTTCAAAACTCATCTCTTTAATCGTTCGTTTTAATTCCTCTTGCCAATCTCTTTGTAATAGTTCTTGTATATCTGATTTTTTGTATTTCGATTGAAATAATTTAGGTTTGGTATGTTCTGCATAGGAAAACTGTTTACTAACTTTCACTAAAACCGCTTGAATAATCTGGGAATACAAATCAGTTTCTAGATTTTTTTGACCTGCCCAAAGTTTCTGTAAAACTACTAAAATATCCTCTGGATACCAATAGTTTAAATTTGACCACTGAGGGATAAATTTATCCTTGCTGGCAAAAACTTCTAAGATTTTTTTATCTAACTCTGAGTAACTCAATGGTTCTTGGTGTTCTGTGATCTTAATCGGTATAATATGGTTTAAAAGATAATTCAGGTCAGTTAAAACCGCATTTCTTTGACAAAGTTTAGCCTCTAAACCCACCGTACCTGAACCAGCAAAAGGATCGATAATCCAATCATCCTTTTTAGTGTAATTATCAAGGCAAAATCTCACCACTTGGGGAATAAATTTGGCAGGATAATAATAGATGCCATGGGTTAGATAACTGGTGCTGGTGATTTCTGGTACTAAATCTCGAAAAGAAACTAATCGCGGGGTTCCCCGATTAAATCCTTCAAGATAATTAAAAGTAAAAAGTTCTGACTGCATGATTCGGCTATCAATTCTGCTTAGGGTGGATCGGCCAATTAAAATAAAGATTAACCGTAGTTGATCAATATTCTAACTTATCGTCCCCTAACCTAACCGAGAACTCAGCTTTTTTGCTTTTTACTTTTTACTTAACGTGATATACTGCCAGAGGAAAAAATGACGTTTTAAATAGTCTGCGTGAATAGCCAATCCTCGACAATTATAGAACAGGTTAGAGTCCTTGACCCCTTGACACAAACCGATCGCATTGCCGATGTCTGGATTGAGGAGGGGGTAATTAAAGCGATCGAATCTCAGCTTCCCCCAAGAGAAAATAGTAACTATATTTCCGGTCAAAACTGTATTTTTGCTCCCGGATTAGTCGATCTCTACAGTCATTCTGGGGAACCCGGCCACGAGGACAGAGAAACCCTCGCATCTTTGCTCAAAGCGGCCACGGCCGGAGGCTGCACCCGGGTGGCAATTCTCCCCAATACTCTCCCTCCCCTCGATCAACCCGCACTCATTAGCACATTACAGCAAAAAAGTCAAGGGTTTTTTGACTCAAAATCGGCCCGTCTGCATTTTTGGGCAAGTCTTACCCTAGGAAGACAAGGGCAAAAAATGACCGAATTAGCCGATTTAATGCCTGTAGCGGTGGGTTTTACCGATAATCGCAGTCTGGAAGATTTGGGACTGTTGCGGAACTTATTGGAATACCTAAAACCCTTCGGTAAAAATATCGCCCTTTCCCCGGTAAATCAGCAATTAAAGGGTAATGGAGTCATGCGTGAGGGAGAAACCTCGATTCGCTTCGGTTTACCCGGAGATCCTGCTATTTCCGAAACCACTGCTTTAGCCACAATTTTAGAAATCGTCGGCGAAATTAATACACCTGTTCACCTAATGCGAATTTCTACCCGTCGAGGAGTGGAATTAATTCGCGAGGCAAAAATGCGGGGATTGCCGATAACCGCTAGTGTGACGTGGTTGCATCTGCTCTTAAATACAGGATCGATCGCCAGCTATCATCCCAGTTTACACCTCGCTCCCCCCTTGGGCAACGAAAGCGATCGCAAGGCGTTAATTGCGGCAATTAAGGAGGGAATTATCGATGCAATCGCGATCGATCATCGTCCCTATACCTACGAAGAAAAAACCGTCTCTTTTGCAGAAGCACCCCCCGGCGCGATCGGGTTAGAATTAGCTTTACCGCTACTCTGGGAAAAATTAGTAATAACCGGGCAATTATCAGCTTTACAATTATGGCAAGCGCTGAGTCTCAATCCCTGTCATTGTTTACAACAAAAACCGGCATCTCTCAACCCCGGTAATCCCGCAGAAGCAATTCTTTTTCATCCCCAAGCAAGCTGGAAAGTAACGGCAAATAATCTTCACTCCCTCAGTCATAATACTTTCTGGTTAAATCAAACAATTACGGGAAAAGTGTTAGAAATGTGGAATTTTTAAAGGGTGGCCAATTTCTATCTTGAGACTCTCCTAGTTTTTTGGATAATAATCAGCTAGAATTCTAGAGAGAACTAGAGTAATGACATGGAAAAAGAACTGGTATCGGACAAGCGCGGTTATCTGCTTCGCACGGTGGCAGAAGCTAAAGAAATTGTCCTTAATTGGTTGCGGGAAATAAATTTAGTTAATGCGATTAAATTAGGTTTACCAGAAGTGGATGACAGATATCATATTTGGCGAGTTCCTTTATGTAATGAACAGAAAAAAACCGTTGGGGAAGTGGTGATCGATGCCTACACCACCGAAATTTTAGCCGATAGGACAACCCGGACTGAAATTATTATCGCTCGTCTGTTAAAACAGGATGAATCTAAATTAGAAACCCCCAAGAAAACTAAAAAAGAATATAAGCTTTCCTCTCTGAGAAATACCATCGGATTTGGTGATTGTAGCGAACTTTTGGAGGAAATGCCCGCAGAAAGTGTTGATTTAATCTTTACCTCACCACCCTATTTTAATGCTCGCCCAGAATATTCGGAATTTGAAGAATACGAAAGCTATCTATTGAAGCTGCGACAGGTGATCAGAAAATGTCATCGAGTTTTGAGTGAAGGACGTTTTTTTGTCATTAATATTTCTCCCGTGCTGTTGCGTCGCGCTTCGCGTAATCAAGCTTCTAAACGTATTGCTGTTCCCTTTGATTTGCATCGAATTTTTATTGAAGAAGGTTACGACTTTATTGATGATATTATTTGGCTAAAACCAGAGGGAGCAGGGTGGGCAACTGGTAGAGGGCGCAGATTTGCCGCCGATCGAAACCCTCTCCAATACAAAACCGTGCCGGTGACTGAATACGTTTTAGTCTATCGTAAACACACGGATTTACTCATCGATTGGCATATTCGTAATCATCCCGATCAAGAAGTAGTAAAAGTCTCAAAAATTGCCGATGGTTATGAACGCACTAATGTTTGGAAGATTAACCCAGTCACTAACTCAAAACATCCCGCCGCTTTTCCCGTAGAATTGGCAGAAAAAGTGATTAATTATTACTCTTTTAAAGGTGATGTGGTTTTAGATCCCTTTGCTGGTTCAGGAACCGTGGGACTAGCGGCCGCTTCTTTAGATAGACGTTTTGTTTTATTCGAGAGTAATTTTAATTATATTGAAATGATACGAAAGCTAATTACTGAAGGTAATCAGACTGATTTAGACTCAATTATTTGGCTTAATTGTCCGTTAGAACACTAACAATAAGCAAAATAAACACCATGACAGCCAGTAAAAGTCACGCTTATTTTACTCCCAAAGACTATCTAGAAATAGAGAAAATTAGCCCCATTAAACCTGAATATATACAATGGCAAATCTTGGCAATGGCTGGGACAAGTAAAGCCCATGTTATCATCACAGGTAAGTAGGTAGGCGTTAAAAATTATCAGATGCTCCCCTTATTAAGGGGGATCCCCCCGCCTATCGGCACCCCCCTTATCAAGGGGGGCAGGGGGGATCGAACCTAAAATCCATTTTTAATTTAATTATAACCAGCTACTTAATCTTTCAGCCCAACTAATTAACCGTAACCTTTGAGGGGGGAACAGAAGCACTGTATTGGCTAAAAAAAGAAAAAGCTCCCACCATCAAGGTGACAGCTAACTTGATTCTCTATTTGCACTGAATACAATTTAATTTGCTATCAGAATCCTAATGTCTTGGAATTCATGACCGACGCAATAGTTGCCGACAGTTTATTTATGGAATTGGTGGAGTAGATCGCGAAATTCCGGAAAACTAATCTGATTATCGCGACTTGTATCGGCCTGTTGTAACATAGCTTCGATTTCCTTGTCTGTCACCCCCGGTTCGATCGCCTGAAGACAAGCTTTTAACTCCTCAAGACTAATTTGTCCCGAACCATCGCTATCGAATAGCTGGAATCTTTCCAATAAAATTTTTTCCTGTTGATCACGATCGCTCTCACTACTAAAAGATAGACGATCGAAGACCTGAAAAGCGCGGGCGATATTTTGCCATAATTGATGGGCCAAAGGACGATGGAGAATCGTTTCCTCCTCCTGACCAGTAACTCCGTACTGGCGACGCAAAGACTCGACAGTTCCCGTTTCCGCGGCCGGCAATTCCGTCAATAAATGCTCGATCGCCTCCCTGGAACTCTTACCGGTTAACACTTCCAGCAATTCCGATCCCACCTTGCGATCGGGGTCTTTTTTCCAAGTCACCAAGAGACTTTCCAACAAAGCATCGCGATAACTCTGCAAACGTAACCAATCCTCGCGACTATACTGCTTTTCCGGATCGAGAAGTTCGGCCGATTCCACACCCAACTCTGTTAGAATTGCCTGATGTTCTGCCTCGGTAATCGTCAACTCTAGGCGCATTTGTTGCAGGATTTCGAGGCTGTGGCCGAAGTCAATATATCCCTCCTCCAAAGCCTCTTTTAACACGGCTTTATAGGCTTTTAAACGCTTCTGGTGGGTGAAATCCGGCAGTATCTTGGCCAATACATACACCTCATCCGCCTGCAAAGCTTCCAGCGATCGCCCATCGAGATATTTAGCCGTATCGAGACCCAGTTTACCCAACTGTTTACGCAATCTTCCCGCTAGTCCTTCCCGTTGGTAAAGACCCGGATTCCTTGTCCAAGTGCGATATAACCATAAACTACTCAAAACAGCCAGTAAAATACTAGCGAAATAATGCCAAAATTTTGGCAAAAGATTAATAAAAGGACGACCACCGAAAATAAAGAAGAAATTGAAAATCAGAAAAGTTCCGACAGTAAAGACTCGATGACGGATAATTTCCGTAGTTAAAGGCGACTTTTTACGGATTCTATAGACTTTATAGGCATTTTCAACTTTTTTACCGAGAAAGTAACCCAAAAAAGTGCAGATTGCCAAAGTTAAGGGAACAGCTACCAACTTCGGAATCGCAATTGCCTGACCGGCAAGATAAAAACCCGGTTTAAGGAGGGATTCTAGTTGATTTTCGTCGTGCGCCCAAGCTCCAGAGAAATAATAGTCCCAATTGCCAGCATAAAGGTAATAATAGATAAAATAGCCAAAAACTAAACCAAAATAACCGTAATAAAGCCATTGGCGATCGCTGTTATTAATCCCATCCCAATAGGATCTTTCCGCATCGATATCGATACAGGGACTTTGACAGGCAACACAGGCACTTTGTTCGCTACCATCTTCATGGACAATACGACACATGGATTGAGTAATGCCACCGCGACTGTCTTCGTGAGCGGTACTATTTAGTAAACCCCTCGGTTCACCGTAAATCCTTTGAACCGGACTCATGGGACAGAAATAATTACACCAAGATTTGCCCCCATACCAATAACCCACAAAGATCGCCGCTAGAATAGTAAAGATTAAAAAGCTACCCAAGACTAAGCGATCGGAATTATAAAAGAGAATCCGTCCGCATAAACCCAAAAATAACAGACTGAATTGTAGATAGAGATAATTCCGAGCTAACCAAGAGTTTTTCGGCACTTTATAGATTTCAGAGCGGACTTTTCCCGATTTATCGGTCTGTTTTTTCTGACGCTGTTTACCCAAAGCGCGTGGTATTTGAGAAAGAAAGGATAAAGGACAGATACGCCGCCAGAGTTCGTGACCGAATACTAATAGGATAAAAATGCCACTAGGAACCACTATTCCCCAAAAAATCGGCGCACCTAACTGATAGGAGGATTGGGGTAGGCAAACTCCCTGGACTTTAATGCACAGATCGGGATCAACTCTCAGGGGACTAGCAAGATTGTTAGTATCGGTTAATTTTGCCGAAATCGGGTCAAAAAACAGAGAAAATATCAGAATTAACCAAGCGATGGTCACAACCCATCGCAGATAGTGCATCGAGCGTTCGGGAATTTGTGCAAACATAGACCTAAGTAGTGATGTAGAAGCGACTTTTAAGGGAGATAGGTGTCTAATTGTTGAATTCTAACGCTTTTCCTTTAATAGCGGCGAAAAACTCTCTTTTTTGATAGACTAATCTTACCTTTTTCTACCCCCCGAGGAAATTCCCCTTCCAGCAGCAGAATGCGGCCTTGACAAATTAACAGTGATCCAGTAGATGTAGGGAGATTGTCTTAAAATATTATCTACGCTGCTACTATCACTAAACTAGAACATTAAAGAGCGCATTAGCTTAATCCTTCTCAAAAGTTAAAATTCTATGGCTGAAAGCTTGAACCATAAATCCGAAAAACCTTCTCCCCCTCCCGTACCCCAAGAAAATCCTTGGCTAGAAGCAGTTAAAACCATTGTCACGGCTGGAATTTTGGCCTTTGGCATCCGCACTTTTGTGGCTGAGGCCCGTTATATTCCCTCTTCTTCCATGGAACCGACTCTCCAGATTAATGATCGCCTAATTATCGAAAAAGTTAGCTATCATTTTCAGAAGCCAGAACGGGGTGATATAGTGGTTTTTAGTCCGACAGCCGCTCTAAAAGCTCAAAATTTTCAGGATGCTTTTATTAAACGGGTGATTGGACTGCCGGGGGATAAGGTGCAAGTCAAAAACGGTTTAGTTTACGTCAACGGTAAAGTTTTAGCGGAAAAGTATATCGCCGAAGAACCTAATTATACTTACGGACCGGTGACAGTTCCCCCCGATCAATATTTGGTTTTGGGCGATAATCGCAATAATAGTTATGATTCCCACGCTTGGGGCTTCGTTCCTCGGGAAAACTTAATCGGTCGCGCCGTGGTGCGTTTTTGGCCCTTCAATCGTCTGGGAGGACTTGACAACCCCGACGCTGCCACAAATCAGAATTAATGTCAAGAAAATAAATATAAAAATTCCCCCTAGTTTTAGGGGGATTCGGCCATCTATTTGAACATATTACTCACGGAATTGTCCTCATGGATGCGCCATATGGCCTCACCCAGAATCGGGGCAACCGGCAAGACTTTCAGTTGCGGGAAAAAATGTTCTTGGGGGACGGGAATCGTGTTAGTAACGATCACTTCCTCGACTATACCACTGGATAAACGCTCGATCGCAGGACCAGAAAAAACCGGATGGGTGGCACAAGCATAAACCTGTCGCGCCCCCTTGGCTTTCAGTAACTGCGCCCCTTGAGCGATCGTACCAGCCGTATCGATCATATCATCGACTAAAACCGCCGTTTTATCCTTAACATCGCCGATCAAGTTCATCACTTCCGCCACATTATGGGTTTGCCGGCGTTTATCAATAATTGCTAGGGGAGCATCACTGAGTTTTTTGGCAAAAGCCCGCGCCCTAGCCACCCCACCCACATCGGGAGAAACCACGACGATATCGGGTAATTGTTTACTGAGAAGATAGTCCACCACCACCGGGGAACCGTAAACGTGATCGAAGGGAATATCGAAATAACCTTGAATTTGGGACGAATGCAAATCCATGGCCAACACGCGACTTGCCCCCGCTTCCGTGATCAGATTAGCCACCAGTTTAGCGGCGATCGATTCCCGGCCGGCGGTTTTGCGATCGGCGCGAGCATAACCATAATAGGGAATTACGGCGGTAATTTGTCGGGCAGAAGCACGACGACAGGCATCAATCATGATCAACAATTCCATCAAGTGATCGTTGACGGGATTGCAACAGGGTTGAATTAAATAGACATCGCAGCCCCGGATCGATTCCTGAATCTGGATGTACAATTCACCATCGGCGAAACGTTTACGAATCATCGGACCCACATCCATGCCCAGATAACGGGCCACCTCTTGGGCAAGAGATACATTAGCGGATCCCGAAAAGAGACGAAGACGATTGCTGTCCGACGCGGCGGGAAACATCGGATGTCGCATCAAAGTAGCAGAATAGCTCACAGCAGATTCTTTACCCTCAAACTCAAGGCACTTTTTTCTATCATCTCAGTTTTGTTGAAAATCTGAGTGGATTTCTTTGTTAGATCTCAATCTTAACCAATTACCGATCATCTTCGAGCCATTGCGGCCTCTTTTAGCGGCAATGGCCATGGCCAAATTGCCGCCAGATTTTGTCAAAACCGATTAACGTTTGGCTAACTTTTTCACCGGTAATTTACGCAGACGGATCGATTTCGGGGTAATTTCTACCAACTCATCCGGTCCAATGTATTCGAGGGCGCGTTCGAGACTCATATCCACGGGGGATTGTAACTGAACCAATTCATCCCCGGTGGCGGAACGATGGTTAGTTAACTGTTTAGTTTTGCAGATATTGATCTCCACGTCCTGGGGCCGGTTGCTTTCGCCGATAATCATGTTTTTATACACTCTTGTCCCAGGAGTAATAAAGAATACCCCCCGGTCCTCGGCGTTTTTGAGGGCGTAGAAAGTGGCCACTCCTTCCTCAAAGGCAGTAATCACGCCATTGTAACGGGTGGCTAATTCCCCGGAGAAAGGACGATATTCGAGGAAACTATGGTTCATAATCCCCTCACCGCGACTCAGACGGATAAATTCGCCCCGGAAACCGATTAAACCCCGGGCCGGAATCACGAATTCCAATTGAGTACGGCCATTGCTGCCCGTCTGCATATCCTGCATTTCCCCTTTCCGTTGGCCGAGACGTTCGATACTGGAACCCACCGCTTCTTCGGGTACATCTAAAACGAGGTATTCGTAGGGTTCGCAGGGTTGACCGTTAATTTCCCGATAGATAACCTGCGGCTGCGATACTTGGAATTCGTAGCCTTCCCGACGCATGGTTTCGATGAGAATGCCTAAATGCAGTTCTCCCCGGCCCGAAACCAGGAATTTCTCGGCGGAATCACTTTCTTCCACCCGTAGGGCGACGTTAGTTTCTAATTCTCGCATCAGACGATCGCGAATTTGCCGCGAGGTGACAAAAGTGCCTTCCTGACCGGCAAAGGGAGAATCGTTCACCGAGAAGGTCATTTGTAGGGTCGGTTCATCGACTTTAATTAGGGGTAAAGCTTGCGGGTCATCGGCTAAAGTTACGGTTTCTCCGATGTTAGCGTCGGCAAAACCAGCCACAGCAACGATATTACCGGCGCTGGCCTCGTTTAGTTCCACCCGTTTGAGGCCCTCAAAACCAAGAAGTTTTGTTATTTTACCCTTGACAACCGCGCCCGTATCCTTTACTAAAGCTGCCTGTTGACCAGCTTTAATTACGCCGTTATGGATGCGGCCGATAACGATGCGTCCTAAGTATTCCGAGTAATCGAGGGTGGTTACTTGCAGCTGTAGGGGTTTGTTAACGTCCCCGGCCGGTGGTGGAACGTGGTGTAAAATCGCCTCAAACAGGGGCTGCATATCTTTGTCTTCGTCTTCGAGGCTTTCTTTGGCGAATCCTTGCATCCCGGAAGCGAACAGAGTAGTAAAATCACATTGGTCGTCATCGGCGCCCAGTTCCACAAACAGATCGAAAACTTTGTCCACGGCTAGGTTAGGATCCACGTTAGGGCGATCGATTTTATTAACCACGACAATCGGTCTTAATCCCTTTTCTAGGGCTTTTTTCAGCACAAAACGCGTCTGGGGCATCGGCCCCTCGTTAGCATCGACAATCAGGATACAACCGTCCACCATACCTAAAACCCGTTCCACTTCGCCACCAAAGTCGGCGTGACCGGGAGTATCGACGATGTTAATCAGGGTGTTTTGGTAACGAACGGCGGTGTTTTTGGCCAGAATGGTGATACCGCGTTCTCTTTCGAGGTCATTGGAATCCATGACGCAGGTGGGTACATCTTCCCCTTCTCGAAAGATTCCCGACTGTTTGAGGAGTGCATCGACGAGGGTGGTTTTCCCGTGGTCAACGTGAGCAATGATAGCAACGTTACGGATAGGCAGAGACATAAAATATTGAAGTAGTCTTAGGTTTATTTTTACAAGTAAACATTTCTTAAAATTCTAGCTTAGACTGACCAGCACCGTTAGCAAATCTTTATTTTTCCTTGGTTTCCCATCAGCAAGCTCTACTTATTACTGTTGACAGACTCCCCAAACCCTAAGCAAGCAACCCACCCTCGGATGAGTCGAGACGATAGAAAAGACGACTGGAGGCAGGGGGTAGGGGTAAATTGAAGCTAGAGTGAAAATCCTCTTGAACTTTGTAGGTTAAGCGAGGGGAAACTTGGCGAACAATTTGTGTCAACAGTTTATCACCGGTTTTTTGGAGAATGGAACGGGGAATTTTATGAATAAACTTGGGAAACTTAACCATAACATCCATACGCAGTTCCCAGGTGACTTGGGTGATAACCGCCGGAATATCCCGTCCCTGTTGTCGAAAAATTGCCTCAATTTCCCGACTAGGAGAAGATAGCGGCATTTCCTCTAGTTTCATAATTGCCTGATAATCCACTAGATAGCCCAAAAACGGTTGATCGGGAATGGGAACACTACGAGTATGATAGACTCCATTGACGGGCAGCTCCAGAACCACAGCGATTTTCGGCTCCAGTTCATAGCCAAAAGCTCCATATTTACCGATGGTGATAATATAACCATTGTCACCGAAGGGCAGAGTTTTCATCGGTTCGGCACAACGACAAAACCAACCTTCGTGAGCGCCCAGATAATCGGCAACCTTGTCCTGATTGCTATACATATCCATAGATCCGGCAAAATGGGTTTGAAAACCGAGAAATTGATTGTCTTCTTTGACTTCTACAGATTCGCGAGCTAGGGAGTTAATGGGGGGACACTGCATGACTTATAAACCTGGCAAATGATAGTGTTAGAAAAATTTGGGGATTAACCGCCAAAGGATCGGGGAAATTTGTAGAATTGAGATTAGTGTAACGTATTGTTAAAAACTATTTGGTCAAGAAGCGATGAAAGCATTTGTAGCAGGAGCCACGGGGGAAACGGGACGGAGAATCGTTGCCCAATTAGTCGAACGTCAGATTCCCGTGCGTGCTTTGGTGAGAAACCCAGAGAAAGCGGCAGAAATTTTGCCAGCAGGGGTGGAAATCGTCGTCGGAGATGTTCAACAGGCCGATAAGTTAGAGGCACTCATCGCTGATTGTAGCGTTTTGCTATGCGCCACGGGAGCCAGACCGAGTTTTAATCCCACGGAACCTTTGTTAGTGGACTACTTGGGAACTAAAAATCTCATCGATGCCGCCAAAAAGAAAGGAATCGAACATTTTGTTCTCGTTACTTCCCTCTGTGTATCGAACTTTTTCCATCCCCTCAATCTCTTTTGGTTAATTTTATTCTGGAAAAAACAAGCGGAGGACTATTTAATCAATAGTGGCTTAACCTACACGATTGTGCGCCCCGGCGGCCTTAAAAACGAGGATAATCTTAATGCCATTAAAATGTCATCCGCCGATACCCTTTCTGAGGGCAATATTCCCCGCACAAAAGTGGCCTCGGTTTGCGTAGAATCCTTATTTTATCCCGCCGCTAACAATAAAATTCTCGAAATTGTTGCCCCCTCAGACGCACCCAATCTCGATTGGACCCAATTGTTTCAAAGTGTCGGCTAAACAGTGAACAGTAATCAGTTATCAGTAATCAGTGATCAGTAATCAGTGAACTGATAACTCAAATCTGGAAACTAAAAACTCATATCTGATAACTCATATCTGATAACTGATAAGTAGGTATGCGTTAAAAATTATCAGATGCCCCCCTTATTAAGGGGGATCCCCCCGCCTATCGGCACCCCCCTTATCAAGGGGGGCAGGGGGGATCGAACCTAAAATCCATTTTTAATTTAATTATAACCAGCTACTTAACTGATAACTGGTAACTGATAATCCGTTAACCTCTTAACCAGTCAAATAATTGACCGAGGGTGATTTGAAAATTCGTAGCAAAAGCGGGGACGGGTAAAAGAGCATTTTCTGATTCAAAAATAGCGATAGTTCGATCACTAAAATAAACAAAGATAATTTCTTCTTCAGGGTCGATTAACCAACCCATTTGAGTGCCGTGATCCAGACAATAAAGAATATTTTTAACAACTTTAGTCTGATTTTGATCGGGAGAGAGAATTTCAATTAACCAGTCAGGAGCGATCGCAAAAGTATTTAATACTTTTCCCTCGCCATCGCGGGGAATATTTTCCCAGAGAAAAACTGAAACATCAGGAACTAGAGAACGACTGCCAAAAGTACAACGCAATTCAGGATAGGCACGGGCAATTCGTTGGGGTTTTAGACTGGCGTTAATAGCTGGAACTAAATCACCTTGAATAGTGCTATGTTTACCTTGGGGCATCGGTTTAGGAATAATTTGACCGTCAATAAATTCCTTGCGGGGTTTAGTTTCTGGTAATTGCAGAAATTCCCTTAGTGTCAGGGAATTATTAACAGTGACAACCATAAAATTTTTTTATTGATCGCTATGATCGTTAATTTTATCGCAATTTCTCCAAGCAGAGAAGATCAAAAACAGTTATATAAAAATGTCCGTCACATCGCTGGGACAGGGTTGGGTTTGGTGGTGGTGCAGAAATGCGTGGAACTACACGGCAGCTCGATCGAAATTGCTATTATCCCCAGTAATGGAACCACTGTCACGATTCTATTACCGAAACTGGCCTGAAAATCAATAAATCGGAGCGAGAATCATTCTCAATCAGGGGAAAACTTCCGGGGAAGAAATTAGGAAACACCACCCAGACGGGCATATTCTAAAATTGACTGGCTAAGAGCATCGCGATCATCGCGGCTGAGATAATAATTCCGGCCGCCGATATCATTGAGAAATCGCAGTAGGGCAAGACAAGCGGACTCTAGATCCGCTCTGCGTCGGGCAGCGGCTAAAGCTTGTTCAGAGGTGGCATAAACTAGGCAATCGCTAATTCCTTCCCTGCCATCCACTCGCCAACATTGAAAAGAATAACCCTGCATTTCTAGGATCAATTCAATCTGCCAGCCGTGATAGTCAAATCGCGTATAAATCATCTCAAGCAGCCCCGTTTAGGAGAGGAAAGTCACAGGTTTGACCGCTCTGATTGTCTAGAAGTCCTGCACCTGTCTAACTTTCTAATTTAATGGATGATTATGGAAACCCTCTGCAAACTTCGTGCAGATTTCGTGCAGAAATGATTTTGTCTACTGTCCCAAGGCAGATATTACTTTAAACGATAACCGAGACCGTGAACGGTTTCAATAAAGTCTTCCGGCGCACCGAGGGATTTTAGCTTGTGACGAAGACCGCGAATATGGGAAGTAACGGTTTCCTCGGCCGGAGAATCGTCCAAAGACCAAACTCGCTCAATAATACCCGATCGACTTAAGACCCGGCGCCCATGGGTAACAAGTAATTCTAAGAGAGCGAATTCCTTGGGGGTGAGGGAAAGAAATTGACCGTTATAACTGGCCTCGTGGGTACTGGGATTTAACTGCAAACCCCCCCAAGATAATAAAACACTGCTGGTGCTGCTGCCGCGTCGGATCAAGGCCCGAATCCGCGCCATTAATTCGCCCAAATCGAAGGGTTTAGTGACATAATCATCGGCCCCTGCGTCTAATCCGTCGATTTTATCGATTACCGTATCCCTTGCGGTTAATAATAAAACGGGAACGGTGGCATTAGCAGAGACGGGATGATGGGATTCCGCTCGTCGCAGACGTTGACAGAGCAAAGTTCCGCTTAATTTGGGCAGGGTGACATCGAGAACTAAAAGGTCATATTTGCCTAATTCTAGCCAATTCCAGCCTTCTTCTCCGTCTCTAGCCACATCGACAACGTATTGTCGCTCGCTCAATGCCTCTCGCAAAATCTCGGCTAGTTGCATATCATCTTCTACTACTAAAATTCGCATGGTCTAGACTTGACACTCCCGCCGTCAAGCTGACGCTGTGACGGGGGATTCTTGATTTACAGAAACCCGCTTTTCGGTACAAGTACCAACGAGTCTTACAGTTTCTCCCCAAGCTTGAAATTCCGACTGTCCATCGGTATTTGTTGACAGTATTCTCATACCTTCTTCCCTTACATTCTTGGCGGCGTTTTCATCTCTATCGTGCTGCGTCTTACATTCTGGACAAATCCATTCACGAATACTGAGAGTCAATAAATCATTTTTAAATCCACAGCAAGAACAGAGTTTTGTACTCGGATAAAACCTGTCAACTTCTACAAGTTTTCCTCCCTCTCTTTTTAGCTTGTAGTCCAAGAAATTAAGCAACATACCAAAACCAGCGTCATGTATTGATTTGGCTAATTTAGTCCTTGCTAACCCTTTAATATTCAGATTCTCGGCTACAACGATTTGGTTTTCATCGCATAACTTTCTGGAGAGTTCATGAAGAAAATCCTGTCTAGTATTTGCTATCTTTTCGTGAACCTTGGCTACCTCCTTAATGGCTTTTTGGCGATTATTAGACCCCTTGGCTTTACGAGACAATGCTTGTTGTCTCCGCTTTAAACGTTTAGCATATTTTCTGGTAGGTTTGATTGGGTCAATCTTGTAGGTTGTTTCACCATCAAAAACCGTAACTAAAGAAGATAAACCTAGGTCTATCCCTGATATTTTTAGTTTTTCAATGGTTGTTGAGTCATCCATCTCAAACAAGATGGCAGCAAAATATTTATCTGTACTGGTTTTAGAAACAGTTACGGATTTAATCTTACCATTTATTACTTGAGAAATCTTAGCTTTTACAACCCCTAATTTAGGTAGCTTAATTCCCTTATTTCTAATTGAACAACTTTCAGGATAACGGATTGATTGTTTTTTGTGCTTACTTTTAAATTTAGGGAATTTTGTTCTTTTTGAGAAGAAGTTCTTAAAAGCAGATTCTAAGTTTTTCAATGATTGCTGCAAGGTAGCGGCAGTAGCCTCAGCTAACCATTCAAAATCCAGTTGTTTCTTGAGTTGGGTAAGGTCTTTTGCCATGTCACAGTAGGTCATTCCTTTACCAGTCTCTAGGTACTGATTGTTAGTTTTATTTAAGTAGTAATTCCAAACAAAACGGACGCAACCAAAGTTTTTAGCTAAGGCTAGTTCCTGTTTTTTGTTTGGGTATATTCTCACTTTTAAAACATTTAACATCAGCCTGACCCCATCTGTGTTATCTTTCCACTATAACACTTACCGCTTAAATATGTCAAGCTCATACATACCTTGAGAATCAAGCCTTTCCTTATTAGGAAACGCTGTCGCGTTAGTTTAGATTCTGGGGGCAATTCATCTCCCGTTAATTTCTGGTATATTTTTAATTAAGGAGAAATTTAACGGGAGTCCTCTTGCTCCATTTAGATAGAGTAAGCTGGAAATAGCGTCGGTTTGCTGCTGATGAATTGGCTCAAACAAGGAAAATGGATCGCGGGAGGTTTCGGGCTAACTGTCTTATTGATGGGAACTATTAGCCTAGTTTCCTATCGCAATACCCTCGCCCTGCGTCAGCGCGCTGCTGAGGTGGAAGTTACCTACGAGATCATCGATAATCTCAGTAATCTTTACGCTAACATGGCGGTGGCCGAATCGGGAAGACGGGGTTATATCAAAACTGGCAGCCCCAGTGAATTAGGCCGTCATCGTCGGGCGATCGCTTTGATGCAATCTAACTGGCAACTCCTGGCTAAACAATTAGAAAACGGCACGGATTTCGAGCGGGAAATGGTGACTCAGATCGGGGATTTAATGTATCGGCGAATTGCTCTATTTAATCAATCGATCGCCACCTATAAATCCGATCAATCCGATGATATTTCTCAAGATGCAATCACGGTTAAAAGTGTCGATATCCGGGATAAGTTTCAAAATCTTCTTACCTATTTACAAGCTAGTCAGAAAAGGAATTTAAGAAGTAGCATCGCTAGTTCTAGGGATAGTATTCGCGAAAATTCTCTGTTGGTTTTATTGGGAACTTTTACTAGCTTTGGGATTATTTGCGGAGTTTATTTTTTAGTTTTTTGGCAAGAGAAACGGCGACAAAAAAGTGAGAAAATTCACCAATTATTACTACAAGAAAAAGAAATCTCTGATCTAAAGATTCAGCTTTTTTCCATGATATCCCATGAGTTCCGAACACCTTTAACCGTGATTCTTTCCGCCTCGCAGTTATTAGAAAATGGTTTAAAAGATGCAGATCAGTCGAGCAGAAAAAACCTATATAGAATCCAGTCTTCTGTCAAACTAATGAATCAATTCTTAACAGATATTTTAATTTTAACAAGGGCAGAATCTGGAAATCTAAGTTGTCGGCTAGAGCCGCTCGATATTGAAGCTTTTTGTTTAAATTTAGTCGAGGATTTTCAATTTATCAATAAAAATAATACGCCGATTAAATTTGTCAGTCAGGGATTGATGATCCGTCCCTATCTAGATGAGAAACTGCTCTACTCGATTTTAAGTAATTTACTCTTAAATGCGATTAAATATTCCCCCACAGGAGCAGGGATTAGTTTGATTTTGGGGAAAGATAGCGATCGCATTGTTTTTCAAGTCTGGGATCACGGTATCGGCATTGCCGAGGAAGATAGAGGTAAGATCTATGAACCCTTTTATCGGGGTCAGAATGTGGAAAATATTATCGGCACGGGATTGGGGTTAGCAGTGGTTAAAAAATGCGTCGAACTCCACCGTGGCGAAATCGCCCTAGATAGCCAAGTGGATAAGGGAACAAGCTTTACCGTCAAACTGCCCATTTCACCCTAGTTCCAGCTTGAGCGGCCAAAAGATTACAAAATGTAACTTTCTTTCTTCCGAAACAGGACGAAAGCAACGAAGAATTTTTAAGTAAGTAGTTATAATTAAATTGAAGATAGATTTTGCCTCTCCCCCCTGCCCCCCTTGATCTATCCCTTATAGGGATCTTTCTTAACAATTTTTTCAGTAAGCACTCCAACCCTTATCCTGACTTGATTTCAGTTTTTTCCTTGTCAGTAAGGGTGTCAACAAGGAATATTACAGATTGTTAACCGAGTCTTGAAAGCCTT
>NZ_JADBTR010000017.1:0-51250 GCF_020246065.1 Microcystis sp. M144S2 | reverse complement strand
TATTTCGGATACTTTCATCAAGATACAGAAATCGCAGACGGCGATTTGGTCTGAGATTGAATTTGATTGCTGGTATCTACAATTACGAACTTCGTTACCGACAAAAGGATATATCTTGATTACTTTTGCAAGAGATCTATTCTTGAAAAGTTTCCTCGAAATTGAGGGGTTCTTCTTTTTTCCTCAATCCTAACCATGTATTGCGGACCCGTTTTCCGGTTTTAATCAGTTGCTGTCTTTCTTGAATCTGATCCTGCAAAACTAATAAATCGGGGCGATTTAGTTGGGGAAGTTGATAGGTTTTCCGATAAAGCTTGATTTTCGCCGTTTCTTCTGCCATCGCCGTGGTCGCTGAGGGTGAGTTTTTTCTATTTTAGCCCGATTTTTTGATCATCAAATACTATCGGGATACGCCCCGAGCAACTACCTAACTTTTTCTATAAGTCATAGAAGTAAGGATAAAGCTCTGATTCTGGAATATATTGACTTGCTTGCCTAAAAATAGCGTAACAGGTTCCGGGATCAAGTTGCCGATGATTGGGAATAGTTAAAGTCTCCTTTCTCTCCGAGATGACACGACGCAATTTTATGTGACTTCCTCGTTGACTGTTAATAGTAAAACCAAATCGATCAAGAATTTTGATAATGTCTTTGCCGGATAGTTGTTTCAGCTTAGGCATATTCTGGCTGTAACTCAAATATAATCTGTAGAGAAGGTTTGGCAACTAGACCGAACTCCCTGGGGTCTTCTCCCTCTAAATGCAGTAAAATGGCTTCTTGGAGATTATTAACCACCTCATCTAAGGTATTTCCCTGGGTGACAATCGAAATTTCCACGCATTCACCTACATATCCTTGTTGTTCACCAGAACGAATAATTGCGGTAACTTTTGGACTTAATTTTGTCATAATTGCTCATGTTTATTTTTTGCTTATTTAGATTTATGGCAATCGAGCAAGGGACTGGTCATTGACCCATTCTAACTGACTTTTCCCTAAGCTGTGGAATTCATCTAGTTTTCTAGAAATCTCGGCCAGAGGCGAAAAAATCAGCGACAATGATATAAATGGAGTTATCAACACAAGTAAAGCGATTATGACTGTAGCCACGACGAACGCCCGAGATATTTTCCGCTCCGCCTACGAAAACCGTTACACTTGGGATGAAGGATTCCCCGGTTACACTGCTGATATTATCCTCACCCAAGGGGAGGAAGTCCATACGGGCAAAATTCAAGTTAATGCCGATTATAGTGTGGAAGTAACGGGCATTGATGACGAGAAAGTGCAAGAAAGTATCTATAATCAAATGCGCGACATTGTTACTCACCGCAAAAGAGGCAATTTTGATGCTTCCCACGGCAAAAACCAGTTTAATTTTGGGCAAGATGATCCCACCGGTGCAGTAGAAATTCTTGTCACCGGCGATGCTATGGGGTCTAATTATAAAGTGCGCGGCCAGGAAATCTGTCAAGTCAGTCGAGTCATGGGACCGATGGCTTTTACTATTAATACCGAGGAAAGTCTCGATACGGGAGAAGGTTATATTTCTATTCGCTATAATGCCATTTTCCGCAATGCCAAAACCGATGAATTAAAGGGAAAACGTGACTTTAAGGAAACCTACGAAAAAATCGGTAATTATTATTTACCCTCCTGTCAAGTGATTAACGCAATCGATGCCGGGGGCGAAAAATCCACCACAGAATTTACTTTTATCAATCTACAGCTTTTAGAATCTTAAGGGTTATTCCCGCCCAAAAAGCGTTAGGATCGAAGTAACTAAGTAGGTGGGTGTTAAAAATTGTCGGATCCCCCCGCCTATCGGCACCCCCCTTATTAAGGGTACATCCCCCCGCCTATCGGCACCCCCCTTATCAAGGGTACATCCCCCCCCGCCTATCGGCACCCCCCTTATCAAGGGTACATCCCCCCGCCTATCGGCACCCCCCTTATCAAGGGGGGCAGGGGGGATCAAAGACAAAATCTATCTTCAATTTAATTGAAACCACTTACTTACACTGTAATAAATCTCTGACCAGAAGCTGATTATGTCTTTAACACTGACTCCCAATAACGTCGAACAAGTCTTAGATGAAATGCGCCCCTACCTGATGGCGGATGGTGGTAACGTGGAATTAGTCGAAATCGACGGGCCAGTCGTCAAACTGCGTCTTCAAGGCGCTTGCGGTTCCTGTCCCAGTTCCACCATGACCCTAAAAATGGGCATCGAACGTCGTCTCCGGGAAGTGATTCCCGAAATTGCCGAAGTTGAACAAGCTTTCTAAATCTTGGGTTAATTAATTCTCACCACTGCCCGATTGCTAATTTAATTAGCGATCGGGCATAATATTAATTATATATTTTCTTCTAAGTCGCTAGGTGTTAAAAACTTTCAGATACCCCCCTTATTAAGGGTAGATCCCCCCGCCTACCGGCACCCCCCTTATCAAGGGGGGCAGGGGGGCAGGGGGGATCAAACCCCCCTTATCAAGGGGGGCAAAAGGCAAGAGGGAGAATAAATAATCGGTTTTTAATAACCAGATTTGGTATTATATATCTTTTTCTGCAAGATTGATAAAATTACAGAATTAATTAAGGTAAAAAGTATCTTTTTTAGCCGATTAACCAGCCAATTAAGCATTAAGATATACTTGAAAATTTTTATTAAAACTCAAAAATTATGACTGAAAATATCCCCACCATTGTGGTCATGCACGGCGACCAAACTGGAGAAGAACTATTACTAGAAGCCCTGAGAGTATTACAACCCTCGATAATTCGTCAACCGCTTAACTTTGCCGATTTTGATCTTAGTTTAGCCCAGCGTCGCCAGAGTAACAATCAAGTGGTTCATGAGGCCGCCGAAACGACTCTCAAAACCGGATTAGCCCTCAAAGCCGCCACCATCACCCCAGAAATTAAAGGAGATGTGGGCAGTCCTAACGCTATTTTAAGAGAAGCAATGAATTCTCAGGTAATTCTCCGCATCGGTCGCCGTATCCCCGGTATTCGTCCGATTGGGGGCGTTTATTCTCCCATTGCCATTGTCCGCATGGCCGTTGATGATGCCTACGGGGCCAAAGAATGGCGAGAAACCACTGCCACCGGCGATGAAATTGCCTATCGCACCTCGCGCATTTCTAGGGCTACCAGTCGCGCTGTGGCCGAGTTTACCTTTCAACAGGCCAAAAAAACCGGGGCGCGGGTATTTGGCGGCCCAAAATTCACCGTTAGTGCCACCTACGAAGGGATGTTTAAAGAGGAATTAGACGCGGCAGCCCGAAGACATCCGGAAGTGCGTTATCAACCCCTGTTAATTGATGCAACTTTTGCCCTACTTTTACAAACCGACGGCGAAGCTTTGGTGATTCCGGCACTTAATCGCGATGGCGATTTATTATCTGATTTTGTCTTGCAACTCTATGGCAGTATTGCCGGGGCCGAAAGTTTAGTTTTGGGATTTGATGAGCAGACCTTAGCGGTTAAAACTATTATGGCAGAAGCTCCCCACGGCACGGCCCCCGCTTTAGAGGGCAAAAATATCGCTAATCCCATGGCGATGATTTTAGCCTCGGCAGCTTTGTTAGGTTATATCGAAACTAGCGAGGCGCGTAAAGCTTCCAGGGCAATTTATGAAAGTGTCTTTGAAACTATTCACGAGGGCAAAAAAACCCCCGATTTAGGGGGCCAAATGACCATGAGTGAGTTTACCGATGAGGTGATTCGTCGTGTGGTCAGTAAGTTAGAAGTTTGGTCTGCTTTGGGGTAAGCTGTCGGCACATCTAAACACCGGTTAAGACTGGACTAGGGAAGGGGGAAAAAGCCGTAAGATTGCCTATTCCCTAATACCGAAAGCGCCGTTTGGCGTTGTCAGATCAGAATATGAAAGATGCAATGCAATCCTTGCTATCAAAGTGATTTCAGTTCCCAGCTGATTCTGATCATCTTTCAATTTGACAACGCCAGCCGTTTAGCTTAATCTCTGGCCAGATAGGGTTTCCAGCTAAGTGGAACATCGATTTGCATAATAAACTCAGATGAACCATAGTTTATCAGCAATTCTAAATTTGCCCTGTAGCAAGGCTTTTGGGAGTTAGTTCGCATAATACGGGGTAAAATTCAATGGGATGGCGAATTTCATTTCACGAGTCTTCGGGCTTTTGACGTGATAGTATACCCAAAGTTGCCCCAAAAATCCCCCTTTAAAATGTTCTCTAAATCCCTAAAAAGCTTGCTGTGTCTAAAACTGAGAATTGCTGATAGTTTATTAGTTCGCTTGCTCAAAATAGTCTTTCGTGCTATTGTGTGTAGTGTTATCGTGTCAGTCAATTGTTTTAAAGTTCTTACCGAAATTCCATATACGGAGGTTCCTCTATCCATGTGGCACGGACAACTCCTTATTGGATAAGCCTTTCCACTGATAAGTTTTGATAATCCATAATTTTGCTAATAAACATAGCAAAATTATAGATGATTTCCTGACCTAAGATCACATTTTATTATTTTTTCCACTTCAATCTAAGAATTGAGAAAAAAGCAAAACCTTATATTGTACCATAAAAAAATTATGCAAGAGGTCTAATAAAACTTCATTTATCGAAAACCTACCCAATGGGATAACACTAGAGATGGTGAGCTTACCAGCAGGTGAATTTCTTATGGGATCCCCTGACAGTGATCCCGATGCTTACCAGAACGAAAAGCCTCAACACCAAGTTAAATTAAACAGTTTTGCGATTGGCAAATATCCAGTGACTCAGGCACAATATCAAGCGGTAATGGGCAAAAATCCCTCTCGGTTTAAAAATAATCCGCAAAATCCGGTAGAACAGGTTAGTTGGAATGACGCTCAAGCCTTTTGTAAGAAATTGAGTCAAATAACAGGAAAAACCTATCGCCTACCGACGGAAGCGGAATGGGAATATGCTTGTCGTGCGGGGACTACTACTCGCTTTTATTTTGGTGATGATGCTAATCAGTTAGGAGATTACGCTTGGTATGACGGAAGTTCTCAGAAGACAACTCATCCTGTGGGTCAGAAAAAGCCCAATGCTTGGGGACTGTATGACATGAGTGGCAATGTTTTGGAGTGGTGCGAAGACAATTGGCATAATACCAATGAGAATGCGCCAAGGGATGGCAGTGCTTGGCTGATAAAGGATAATGATTATTACATAGTGCGGGGGGGTTCTTGGTTCAGCAATCCAGATAACTGCCGTTCCGCTTACCGCGACCTCAACAGCCGCCGCGACAGCAGCCTCAACAACGGTTTTCGGGTGGTGTGCGGTGCTGGGAGGACTCTGTAACCCTTTTACCCTTTTTACCCTTTTTCTCTTTTTTTCCCGCCTAGCGGCGGGTCGATTTTTTTTTTGAAAAAATTGAGGTAGCATGAGTAGAAAACGGGTTTCTCCGAGAAACCGGTTTTCTGTGGGTTACTCAAGGGATTTAGGATAATCTGTAGTTTGAGTTAGGGTTCGTAGTTGCGCTTTAGCGCTTCATGTTGTCCGCACTACAGTAACGGCAAATTTGGCTTCAGCGTCCAGAAAGAAATCTATGATACTAAATCCAGTTATTAAAAACTGATTATTTATTCCTCCTTTTGCCTCTTGCCTTTTGCCTATCCTGATATGTAGCCTATACTCAATGGATTTAGTATAATCTAATTGACAGATCACTCCTCCAACTCAACAGGATAAAATGGGTTTAGTTTCAGCCAAAATACAACTTAGTAACCCCGTTGATCGTTCCCTATCGCCTCTAGAAACCCCAGCCTTGGCTGATACGGGAGCCTTGCATCTCTGCATTCCTGCACATATTCAAATTCAGTTAAAATTAACTGAAATCGATCGCAAGGAGGTAATTTTAGCCGATGGTTCCCGTCAACTGGTTCCCTACGTTGGGCCGATCGAAATTCGTTTCAAAAACCGCGTCGGTTTCGTCGGTGCTTTGGTGATGGGGGATCAAGTATTGCTTGGTGCTATCCCAATGGAAGATTTAGACTTAATCGTTATTCCCGCAACCCGGACTATTGATATTAACCCTAATAGTCCTAATGTAGCCACCTCGATGGCTAAATAGATAGGCCCCAGGAATTACATCAATTTATCAAAGTTGGGAGAATAATTTACTGTCGATTGATAGCGATCGAGATTGGGAAACCATTATTAAAATGCGATCACCTTGAACTTTTCCTATTCCCCTTGAGTTGCTTGTCTAACCTGTTCGATCTCTAATTCTAAAGCTTGTGCTATCTGTTCAAAGTTTAATCCTAAGGCCAATAAACGAGGAATAGAGGCTAATTTTGCCGCTAATTCGCCTTCTTGTCGGCCTTCTTCTCTACCTTCCTCTCTACCTTCCTCTCTACCTTCTTCTCTACCCTCTTCTAAAGCTTCCTGATACACTTTAGTTTGTTTTAAATCACTTAAACTAAACATCGCTTCTATCTCCTTTCTACTGACTTGGGGTAACTTATAAACCAAGATTGTCTCTATCAATTCTAAAAGTTCTTGCTGTTGTTTGACCTTAGGGAATTCTTGTCTAATCCGTGGAATTAATTGTTTTCCCTGCTCGATCGCTCTGGCGGTTGGTGCCATAATTAATTGTAACATCGATATTCCCAGGGATTCCACTTCCCTTAATTCCTCGAGATAAAAACGTAAAATTCTGCCTGAGTTGATTAACTCCCCATAACGAGCCGTCTCTACGCTTTCCACTGAACGCCGAGGATAAATAACTACTCCCTGCCAGTTGTTGCTTAAGTCCGTTTGGTGGAGATAGAGGAAGATTTCACTGAAGAAACGGGAATAAAAACTATTATCTTTCTGAAATTGTACTTCGAGGAAATAGATAGGCTGATTGGGTGTATCAGGCAAAAAGACTCCATCGAGACGAAAGGACAATTGTTTAACTTCCACCGAGGAGAATTGATAAGAATTGGCGGTTTCGGGGGGAAGGTTCAACAAATCAAAGAAACAAGCGGGAAATCTTTGTAAGAGTTGATAGAAAATACTGTCAGTTTTCACACAATTAAACTCAAAAAGAGTCCTCTAGTTTAGCAGAAGTTTTTTATTGTGTTCTTCAGTAAGCTCCTATTTTTGAGCAATTGGGATGACGACTGTTACCCAACACCATCGGAACCAAGATTAAATAGGGTATGATGGGGGTTGGATAGATTTTCTCCTATACTTTTTCCTCAAGTATGACAACCGGGGAAAGCTGGAAGGGTGGCACACCATAAATCATCTTCTTGCCAAACAATAACTTTAATATTCATCTTTAACTTTTTTGTCCTTATATGTCGAAGTAATGATCGATATCAATCGGGAACCATTCCCCATCTAATACCTGTTCGAGGGAGAAAGGAGGCTCTAGAGGAATCGCGTCGCGAGTGACGGTTTTCGCTTGTATTAGGGTTTTTCGAGCGTTCGAGTAGGCTTTTTGAAAATAATCCCGCGCATGGTTACTGAGAGTAGTGGTTTCTAGCCACTCTCCTAGTTGAGTTCGGAAACTGGCAATTTCTCCTACCCAGTGACAGACGTTGCGTTCTCGCTCCCGTTCCGATTTGTGATAAGCTAACTTAAACAGGTGTTCGATAAGCTGGGTTAATAAACTCTCTACAGCCCGTCTGTCACTTTTCCCCATGCACTCCACTTCCTCGATCAGATTTTCCCAGTCCACCTCATCAAACTTTTTTAGCTTTAAAAGTTCGGCGGTTTTTGAAGCCCAGAGAACAAAATCCTGATCGTATAAGGCTTTCATTGATAAAGCTGTTTCTACTGCCATAGTTTCGTTCCCACTGATCATAAAACTATGTCTTTAGCTTAACTTTACTAGCGCAAACCTTTTTAACTTTTTTGTCTTTCACTAAGCAGTATAACTCGATCTCATCAGACGTTATACAATAAATCTTGTCCCTCGATCGCATTGTCCCATGACTACCCCCTTCACTGCCGCAGAAATTGCCTCAGAAGGCATCAAACCCGAAGAATACGAAGAAATAGTCAAAAGACTGGGAAGACACCCCAACAAAGCCGAATTAGGAATGTTTGGCGTGATGTGGTCGGAACACTGCTGTTATAAAAACTCCCGGCCGCTGCTCAAACAATTCCCCACCACTGGCGAAAAAATTCTCGTCGGACCGGGAGAAAATGCCGGAGTAGTGGATTTAGGCGATGGATTGCGATTAGCCTTTAAAATCGAGTCCCATAATCATCCTTCTGCGGTGGAACCGTTCCAAGGTGCCGCTACCGGAGTCGGAGGCATCCTGCGCGATATTTTTACCATGGGGGCCCGGCCCATTGCTATCCTCAACTCCCTCCGTTTTGGTAACTTGCAAGATGCCCGCAATCGTCGCATTTTTGCCGGAGTCGTGGAAGGAATAAGTCATTATGGCAATAGTGTCGGCGTTCCCACGGTGGGCGGTGAGATATACTTCGATAATGCCTACAATGGCAATCCCCTCGTTAATGCCATGGCTTTAGGGCTAATGGAAACCGAGGAAATCGTTAAATCCGGGGCAAAAGGACTGGGAAATCCGGTTTTATACGTTGGTTCTACCACCGGCCGCGACGGTATGGGAGGGGCGAGTTTTGCCAGCGCCGAATTAACCGATAAATCTATGGATGACCGGCCCGCGGTGCAAGTGGGCGACCCTTTTCTGGAAAAATCCCTGATAGAAGCTTGTTTAGAGGCATTTAAGACCGGCGCGGTGGTGGCGGCCCAGGATATGGGGGCCGCCGGGATCACCTGTTCTACCTCCGAGATGGCGGCCAAGGGAGGGGTGGGAATTGAATTAGACCTCGATAAAATCCCCGTCCGGGAAACTGGGATGGTCCCCTACGAATATCTGCTATCGGAATCCCAAGAAAGAATGTTATTTGTGGCAGCATCGGGACGAGAAGGCGAATTAATCGAGATTTTCCATCGTTGGGGACTTCAGGCTGTGGTCGCTGGCCAGGTAATTGCAGAACCGATCGTCCGTATATTATTTAAAGGGGAAATTGCCGCCGAAATTCCTGCCACGGCCCTAGCGGATAATACTCCGATTTATCATCGGGAATTACTAACAGAACCGCCAGAATACGCCCAAAAAGCTCAATTATGGGAAGATAGCACGATTCCTATTCCCGAATCCTATAACGAGATTTTATTAAAACTACTGGATAGTCCCTCGATTGCCTCAAAACGCTGGGTTTATCGTCAATATGACCATCAAGTCCAGAATAACACCGTTATTCTCCCCGGAGGAGCCGATGCGGCCGTGATTCGCGTGCGTCCTCTGGGTGCTAATCCCGCCAATTCTCGGCGAGGTGTAGCGGCGACTACAGATTGTAATCCGCGATATGTTTATCTTGATCCCTATAACGGAGCTAAGTTGGCCGTGGCGGAAGCGGCCAGAAACCTTAGCTGTGTTGGGGCTGACCCCATTGCTGTCACGGATAATCTCAATTTCGGAAGTCCAGAGAATTCAATCGGTTATTGGCAATTAGCCACTGCTTGTCAGGGTATTGCCGAAGCTTGTCGGGAAATGAATACACCAGTAACTGGGGGTAATGTCTCTTTGTACAACGAAACCGTTGATGCAGCTGGCAGCCCCCAGTCTATTTATCCGACTCCCGTGATTGGGATGGTGGGATTAGTGCCGGATATCGGGCAAATTTGCGGCCAAGGTTGGCAAAAAGCGGGGGATTTAATCTATATTTTGGGTTTCTCCTTGCCAACTATCGGCGCATCGGAATATTTAGCCGTTATTCACGGTTTGGTGACGGGAAAACCGCCGGTAATTGATTTTGAGTTAGAAAGAAAGGTACAAGCGGCCTGTCGTCAGGGAATTCGCGCTGGTTGGGTGAAATCTGCCCACGATTGCGCGGAGGGAGGTTTAGCCACTGCTCTGGCAGAATGCTGTATTAGTGGCCAATTAGGGGCGGAAATTGACCTTTCTTGGCAGCATCAGGGCCGTTTTGACGCGGTGTTATTCGGAGAATTAGCTAGTTGCATTATCGTCTCCGTTTCCTCCGAAAATCGGCAAGATTGGGAAGAATACCTAAAGACACAATTAGGAGACTATTGGCAAATAACTGGCAAAGTTAGCGAAAAAAGCGATAATCTTCGGATTTTTGACCGGGATAAACAACCGGCGATCGATGTTAGTCTAGAAACTATACAGCAAGTTTGGTCAAAAGCGATCGAAAGAAGGCTGTAATCTTGAGGCCGTCAGCTAGATAAGATGGCCGATTATATCGGTAAATAAAGGCTGATAGCTGATAAATAAATCGTTAAAAGAAGATTAAGATCGGTTAAGATTTTGTTACCAAAGTATTCTGCAGCCCCAACCCTCCCATGTCTAGCCATCCCGACTCATCTGTATCTTTTGCCAGTGTCGATAAGCCTGAAGAAGCCTGTGGAGTTTTTGGACTCTATGCCCCCGAGGAAGAAGTAGCAAAACTGACCTATTTCGGACTCTATGCCCTGCAACACCGAGGACAGGAATCGGCAGGTATTGCCACCTACGACGGGGAAACGGTGCATTGTTACAAAGAAATGGGCTTAGTTTCCCAAGTTTTTAGCGAAACTGTCCTTAAAACCTTGCCCGGTACTCACGCCGTCGGTCATACTCGTTACTCTACCACCGGTTCTAGCCGTCGCGCCAATGCCCAACCTGCTGTGATCGAAACCCGTTTGGGTAAACTTTCCCTAGCACATAACGGCAATTTAGTCAATACTTTTGAGTTAAGAAATGTATTAGAAAAGCGCGGTTGTGATCTCGTCACCACCACCGACTCGGAAATGATCGCCGTCGCTATCGGTCAGGAGGTGGATAGTGGCAAGGATTGGATACAAGCGGCGATCGATGCCTTTAGCTATTGTAGCGGGGCTTATAGCCTTGTTATCGGCACACCGACGGGAATTATCGGGGCGCGGGATCCCAATGGTGTCAGACCCTTAGTAATTGGGGTTTTGCAAGAAGAAGGCAATCCCCCCCGTTATGTTTTAGCTTCGGAAACCTGCGGATTAGATATTATCGGGGCCGATTATCTGCGGGATGTGCAGCCGGGGGAATTAGTTTGGATTAGTGAAGATGGCTTATCTTCGGTGGATTGGGCCATGAAACCAGAGAAAAAATTATGCGTTTTCGAGATGATTTATTTTGCCCGTCCCGATAGCATTGTTCACGAGGAATCTTTATATACTTATCGGGTACGTTTGGGGGAACAATTAGCCAAAGAGTCGCCGGTAGAAGCAGATATGGTGATGGGAGTTCCCGATTCGGGTATTCCGGCTGCGATCGGATTTTCGCGCATTTCTGATATTCCCTACGCGGAAGGATTGATTAAAAATCGTTATGTGGGACGGACTTTTATTCAACCAACCCAACACATGAGAGAGTCGGGGATTAAGATGAAATTGAATCCTTTAAAGGATGTTTTACAGGGAAAAAGAGTTATTATTGTTGATGATTCGATCGTGCGGGGAACCACTAGCCGGAAATTAGTTAAAGCTTTACGCGATGCCGGAGCAAGAGAAGTTCACATGAGAATATCTTCTCCTCCGGTGACTCATCCCTGTTTTTATGGCATTGATACGGACAATCAAGAGCAGTTAATTGCGGCAACTAAATCGGTGGCGGAAATTCAGGCACAAATCGGGGTGGATAGTTTAGCTTATCTCAGTCAAGATGGAATGTTAACAGCAACGAAGGAAGATCCGAAAACCTTCTGTACTGCTTGTTTTAATGGCGATTATCCGATTCCTGTACCCGATAATGTTAAGCGATCGAAGTTGATTTTAGAAACAGTTAAATAGGGGTTGCTGAATAAATCTAAAAACCTTGCTGGGTAAAACTTTTAGACTTTTTATCAATCAAAAAGTACCAGAGATGGGAGTGATCGGGGGGAAAATTCAGGGACTTTTTCCCTGAAAATTAGGTAATTGACCAGGTGAAAATCGGTAAAACCCTACACCCGTTCGGCTGAGCTCACGGCCGAAGCCCACACCCCACACCCGTTCGGACCTCGGCGTGAGCTCGGTCGAACGCTGAGCTCACGGCCGAAGCCCACACCCTGTCCCCACGAATAACTTTTTGCCGCAAACCCTAAATAGCCTCACGGCTAAATCCTCTGAAAACAATCGGCAATTTCCTGGGGAGTTAAAAGAGAATTAGGATAACCGGAAAGTTGTCCTAATTTTTGTGCTAATAAAACTGCCTGGGGTGGAGTTAGATAGGTTTTGGCTAAGAGATCGGTTTGATGATAAGCTTGCCGGATTGGGGCATCTAAAAGGATAGTTCCTTGACCCATAATAATTACTCTTTCGGCGTATTCTGGCATTAAATAGAGGTGATGGGTGATCACAATCACGGTTTTGCCCATCTGGTGTAATTGACGACTCACCTCTAAAATTGCCTTAGCTCCTTGGTAATCTTGGCCGGTGGTGGGTTCATCGAAAACAACTATACGCGGTTCCATGGCTAAAATTGCCGCAATCACTACCCGCGCTCGATCGCCTTTCGGTAAGGAGAGAGGATGATAGGATCGATATTCTAGCAATCCCATGGCTTCTAGACTTGCTTCCGTGCGTTGGGTGACGATTTCTGGAGAATAACCGAGATTAGTCAGGGCAAATGATACTTCTTTCTCCACAGTGGTGTTAAAAATCTGATTATCGGGATTTTGGGCTACATAACCGATCGAACGAGCTAAATCACTAACAGAAAAGCTAGTGATCGAACGTCCGTCAATCATAACTTGACCGGTGGTTGCCGAGAGAAGATTGAGAAAATGCTTGACTAAAGTGCTTTTTCCCGCGCCATTTTGACCGATAATCAGCAGATATTCCCCTTCGGCAATATCGAGGGACACATCCCGCAAAGCGGTAGTACCATCAGGATAGGTATGGCAGAGATTTTTAACGCTCAGTAGGGGGTTTAAGGGGTCAGAAACCGACGATAAGGGAGGGTTTGGTGTTATTTGATGATAAAAGGATTTAAGCTCGTTTAAACGGGCAAAACCGCGGTCTAGGGTGACAGGAATGGACTCAATCGCCCCGATTTTCTGCTCGATCAAGGCAAAAGTAGTGGCCACTTGCGGGGGACGCAGGGCATTTTCATGTAAAAGTTGTACTTGGGAGTAGATCTCTGCTGGGGTTCCCATGGCTTCGATCGCACCTTCCCTTAATAGTACCAGGCGATCGGCATATTCGGCCATTTCCTCGGCCGCGTGGGAGACCATGACAATAGTGACACCGAGATGGCGATTTAATTCCTTAATGGTGGCGAAAACTTCCTGAGAGCCTACCGGATCCAGTTGGGAGGTGGGTTCATCGAGAATTAACAAAGCGGGCTGAACTGCGAGAGCGGCGGCGATCGCTAATCGTTGTTTTTGTCCTCCTGATAATTCCCCCGGCGATTTTTTTTCCATTCCCTCTAACCGGACTGCCGCTAAAACTTTGGGAATGCGCGCTTTAATTTCCTCTCGCGGTAGCCGTAAATTTTCTAAGGTAAAAGCGATTTCATTTTCTATCGAAGTGGCTAAAAGTTGCGTTTCGGGATCTTCAAATACTGCCCCCACATAGCGGGCCAGGGTGCTAACGGGATGGGTTAAAGTATCTAAACCGGCTACTGTTGCATAACCAAAAAAACGCCCTCCGTAGAATTGGGGGACAATACCGTTAAGAGTTAAACAGAGAGTAGTTTTTCCCGCACCTGTGGGCCCGATAATACCTAAAAATTCTCCTCGATGAATTGCTAAAGAGATATTTTTAAGCACTAGATTGGAGGATTCGGGATAAATATAGGAAACTTTCTCTAATTGGGCAATGATTTCCATTATCGGTGGGGAATAGAAGACGGGAGTGGGGTAGATGGGGAGATATTTTTCAGGGAAATTTGAATGAGGGACGCTTCTATTTTCCGCTATTTTGATCGATGAACTTGATTATCACACAGGCGGCCTACTACTCTGTGATTTATCCTGCAATTGTACCAGTTACTCCTCGCCCACTCGCAGAAAAACTTAATATTTCTACTCTTGACAAATTTGCTGTAAGGTGCCAACAAAATCGGGGTAGGAAATGCCAGCTGCTTCAGCGCGATGGATAGTGGTGGGTTGACGGGAATTGAGGGCAGCGATCGCTAGACTCATGGCAATGCGATGATCGGTAAAACTGTCCACTTCCGTGCCGACTAGGCCCGTACCGCCGGTAATCTCTAAACCATCGGGTAATTCCCTTACTTTTGCCCCTAGGCGATCGAGTTGGGTGGCCATCACCGTCAGGCGATCGCTTTCTTTCACCCGTAATTCCTCGGCATCCTTAATAATTGTCGTTCCTTGGGCAAAAACCGCCGCTACTGCCAGAATGGGAATTTCATCGATCAGACGGGGTATAATCTCACCAGCGATCGTGGTTGCCTGTAGTGGACTGGATTTCACCCGCAGATCCGCCACCGGTTCCCCCGTCACCACCCGTTGATTTTCGAGGGTGATATCTGCCCCCATTACCTGTAAAACCTGTAAAACTCCAGTTCTAGTCGGGTTTATTCCCACATTTTCGATTAATAACTCAGAATTAGGCACGATTGCCCCCGCTACCAACCAAAAAGCTGCCGAACTGATATCTCCCGGTACGATCACCGTTTGTCCGGTTAAAGTGGGATAACCCGTCACCGTGACGCTATTAGTCTCCCCATCCACCTCAATATTTGCCCCAAAAGCGCGCAGCATCCGTTCACTGTGATCGCGAGATAAAGCGGGTTCCGTGATCGTAGTTTTCCCCTCCGTTAACAGTCCTGCGAGGAGAAGACAGGATTTCACCTGTGCAGAAGCGACGGGAGAATAGTAGTGGATCGGTTGCAGAGATTCCCCAGAAACGGCTAAAGGAGCCAAAGAATTGGCTTTTCTGCCCCAAATTTGCGCCCCCATTTCCTTGAGGGGTTTCACCACCCTGGACATGGGACGCAATCGCAGGGAAGCATCACCGGTAACGACAAAAAAACGGTCCTGATGACCGGCCAATAATCCTAACATTAAGCGGATCGTCGTGCCGGAATTGCCCGCGTCGAGGATTTCTAAGGGTTCCTGAAGATTGCCTAAACCCCTACCTTTGACGATCACTTTCTCGCTGTTGAGTTGGGAAATTTCCACACCCATGGCACGAAAACAACTAGCGGTACTGCGGGGATCTTCGCCCAATAATAACCCATGAATAACGGTTTCTCCTTCGGCGATCGCTCCTAACATCAGGGAGCGATGGGATATAGATTTATCGCCTGGGATGGTGATTTTTCCCCGTAATCCCGTGATTTTGGCTGGATCGATGACTAAATCTTGATGGGATTGAAGGGGGTTAAGGGTGACAATAGACATGATCGTTAGGCAGATGAAGACAAGCTCGATCTATTTTCCCTCTTTACCTCGCCCTTTCCTTGTCAAGTTATGTAAAGAATATTAAGCTAGAGTGACAGTTGATTTTCCCAGTGTGACAGGAACGAGGGAAAGGACACAAAGATCGATCGCTCCCGTATTAGGTTAAACTTATCACACCAAGAAACTGATAACTGATAACTGATAACTGATTATGTCTCGTCGTCAACTGTTGAGTTTTTTAATTGCAGTAATTCTGGCATTTTTTGCCTTGATTCCCGATGCTAACGCTTTAGGTGGCCCCCAACCCCCTTTAAATCAACCGGCACCCGATTTTAGCCTACCGACTAACACGGGAGAAGGGAATATTTCCCTATCGGACTATCGGGGTAAATGGGTAGTTTTGTATTTTTATCCCAAGGATTTTACCCCCGGCTGTACCCTAGAAGCGCGGCGTTTTCAGCAGGATTTGCCGAAATATATGGCTAAAAATACGCAAGTTTTAGGGGTAAGTGCCGATGATGTCGATTCTCATGCGGAATTTTGTGACTCGGAGGGGTTAAAATTTCCCTTACTGGCAGATACTACCGGAGATGTTAGTAAAGCCTATGGTTCTTGGATGGGTTATGTTTCCCTGCGTCATACCTATCTTATCGATCCGCAGGGGATTTTAAAAGAGATTTATTTAGGGGTAAATCCTGCCATTCACAGCGCCGAAGTTTTAGCACGTTTAGAGGAATTACAGGCGACTTCTTGAGATAATTGGTCTTGAATCTAGAAATTATTCTGGTCGGTTAGTTACGATGATAAGCTAACTACGGTTTGCATTATCTATAGTCGCTCAATCAATCCTCATTTTCTAGATAATGGCAGCACACTCTGAACAAATGGTTCAATAATTAGACAATCAATACAGACAATAGCTTATGAATGGATCACGAACAAGTTTTCAAGCTGGTTGGTTAAATATAGAGCAGGAATTAGTTTTACTTTTAACAGCAACAATTAATATTAAAGGTATGCCGAAAGCCTATCCAAATGTTCCCGATCAAAGACAGGAAGATTACTATAATTCCCTGAAGTATTATATTAATTTTCATCCTCGTATCAAAAAAATACTATTTGTGGAAAATTCTGGTTGGCCTCTTGATCGATTGCAGGAAACGACTCAAGAAAATCCCCATAACAAACAAATTGAATTTATTTCACTAGATGCCAATGATTTTCCTCGTAATTTTGGCAAAGGTTACGGCGAAACCCTATTAATAGAGCAGGGAATTTTAAAATCAGCACTGGTCAAAGAGTCTTCTTATATTGCCAAGATAACTGGGAGAATTTACCTTCTCAATATGACCGATATTTTAGAGAGGGTTAAAAGTCCCTTTGAGTGTTTATGTGATTTTAAATGGCCGATTTGGCAACAATTACAGAACAAACAAAATAATCCTTCCTATGCAGATACTCGTTTTCTTGTCTTTAGCAAATGCTTTTATGAAAGCTACCTGCAGCCGATGCACAAAAATCATCAGCAGGGGTGTTTTTACAGTGAACATCAATATTATCAAGCTATTAATTTAGCATCACAATCGGCTAATGTTTGTAAAAGGTTTCCCGTTGAACCGAAATTTTCTGGTATTGCGGGACATTTTGGGGGAAAAGACTATAATAGTCGTTCCGAACAGTTGAAATACGCAATTCGTGTCTTGACTCGCCAAACTATGCCTTGGCTATATCTGTAAGCAACTCTTCCCGTCTATGGTATCGACGACAAATAACAATTCCATCGTTCAGAAACATGAAAAAATAAAATGACAAAGCCATCCTTAAAAGTCGGGATTTTAAAACCAAAATTTTCGATAAAAAAAAATCCCGACCACGATTTTTTCATCGGTGGGGGATATAGACTAACAACCTTAACCGAGATAATCAGGACTAATTGCAATTATCGTCCTTATCACCCTTACAGTCACGGTTTTGTAAACTTAGCGGCCAAGAGGAATGGTCAAAATGGTTATCTTGACTATTAACCGCTAAAGTGTGAGGAAGAGAACCTAACAGCAAGGAGACCACAACAAACAAGGTTAACGAGATTTTCATGGCTTTTACTCCCTTAGACACCATCAGGTAATTGACCTATTTTTACCATAGGGCTTTTCCGCTCGGATGTCAGTCCCATTGCCAAGAGGGAAAAAGGGGTTAACATGGAAAAAAAGGGAATATAAGTAGAATAAAGTAGAACCCAATGAAACCACAGGGATGGGACGAGTTTCTTAAACATCTAGCTAGAGAATACGGTGTTCAAGGCAAATTAAAGGAGATTTTTTTAGTTCGTTTTGCCTACGAAAATTGGCGCAAACCGGATGAGGAAATTTGGGAAATGGCCGAGGCCGCCAGCCATGAAACCTATAAAAAACAAATGACTAAAATCTATAGCTATTTCTCGGCAGATAAAGATAATGGTTGTCCCGAACTAGAATTAGGTAGTAAAGGGCCGGGTAAGTTCCAAATCCTCCGAGAATGGTTCAAAGATATCAAATATCCTGAATGGAAAAATCACCCCACCCCGATACTAGCAGAAAAATCAGTCATAGATACTTATATTAGCCGCCCTCCCGTCGAAAGCGACTGTTATCAAGAAATTAATCGCCCGGGGTCACTCATTCACATTAAATCCCCCGAAAAGACCGGTAAAACTTCTCTCCTTAAACATCTGCTCGCTCAAGCAGATAGTTGGGGACATAGCACAGTTTATATTAATTGTCAAGTGGCAGAAAAGGCGATGTTTGCCAGTTTGGACCGATTTTGTCGCTGGTTTTCGGCAAATGTTAGCCGAGAATTGGGTTTAAAGCCGCAATTAGATGAATATTGGGATGAGGAACTATTTGGCAGTTTAATCAGTTGTCAAACCTATTTTCAGTCCTATCTTTTGGAACAGATTAACGGGCCGCTCTTTTTGGCCCTAGATAATTTAGACAGAATTTTCGAGTATCCCGACATCGCTAGGGATTTTCTGCCGCTTTTGCGCTGTTGGCACGAAGAAGCTAATAATTTGGAAATCTGGCAGAATTTGCGGTTAGCGATTGCTAATTCCACGGAAATCTATATTCAATTGGACGCTAATCAATCTCCCTTTAATGTCGGCCGTGCGATTAAATTACCCGGTTTTAACCTCGAACAACTGGAAAACTTGGCTAGTAGCTACGGATTGCCTAAAAATGACGATAATCAGCGTTTTATCGGGGATTTAATCACTCTAGTTGCTGGTCATCCCTATCTTAGCCGTTTGGCCCTGGAAGCGCGGGTGCGCGGGGAAAAAAATATTCTCCCTAATGCTGCTACCCAAGGGGGAATTTATGCGGCACACTTGCGTCATCACTGGGATAATCTGCAAAAACAGCCGGAATTATTGACAGCGATGGGGGAAGTGGTTAATTCTTCCGATAAGGGAGTGCGATTAGAACCGATTACTGCCTATAAACTGGAAAGTATGGGTTTAATTCAGTTAAAAGGCGACCTAGCCCAGCCTAGCTGTCAATTATATCAGCTTTACTTCCGAGAGGAACAGACCAGCAGCGATCTCTAGTGGATAATTATACTAAATCCGTTGAGTACAGGCTAGTTACGAGGAGAGGCACTCATGCAAGAGGCACTCATGCAAAGGGGAATAAATAATCAGTTTTAATAACCGGATTGACTATCACATTTGCAGAAATATCGACAATCAGCAATTATCAGTGACTCTTAAATTATTACAAATATATCAGCAGCCGCGTGTAAGCATCCCACCGAAAAGCTCATGCGCAGGGGGTTCGGGGGAGGCGCTTCGTCCCCCGACGGGGGGTTTGGGGGGTAGAACCCCCCAAAAGCTTGGATTGAGGAATAAAATCGGAAGTAACGATCAATTTTGGCAGATAGTTTCCCTTTAAAAATCCCAACTTAGTAGATTTACAAAAATGAGATGCACCCGCTCAAAGATTGCTCAACTTGCTAAAGATTGTAGTTCGGAAGTGGCATAAACTCTCACGATTTTGTCTTGGCAGGCCGTGGCGATATAATTACCATCGGGACTAAAACAAACGGAATAGATTTTCTGGGGATGGGGAATAGAAATAATCGCTTTTCCTGCTTTTAAATCCCATAATTTTAAGCTTTTATCATCACTACCACTGGCTAATAGTTGATTATTAGGACTAACACTAACTGAATTGATATGATCACTATGTTCGCTGAGAGTTTTTACCTCTGTACCTCTTTTAATATCCCAGATTTTAATAGTTTTGTCTTTGCTGCCACTGGCTAAAAATTTGTTATTACTGCCGAAATCTACCGATAAAATACCTCCAAACCAATCGGAATGACCTTTTAAGGTAATACTGCTCTTTTCTCCCAGATTCCAGATAATTACCGTTTTGTCATTTTCGCCGCCACCACTGGCTAAAAGTTGACCATTTTGACTAAATTTAACTGTTAGAACTTTATCGCTATGACCTTGTAAAGTAGAAAGAATTTCTCCAGTTTTTACTGACCATATTTTCACCGTTTTATCTTCACTGCCACTAGCAATAATTTGCCCATCGGGATGAACAGCTACTGCTGTAACTTTGTCTTGGTGTCCCGTTAAGGTAGAGATTAATTTTTTAGTTTCCAGTGACCAAATTCTTAGGGTTTGATCATCTCCTCCACTGACCAAAAATCCTTGACAGGGACTAAAAGCAACAGAATTGATTCTTTTATGTCTATGTCTTGAAAATATATCATCAATCTCCGAAACCTTTACTTGAGGAGGTTTTGAGAACATATCATTAATTTTAGGTATAGCGATTTCACCCTTATTTCCAAATATATTGCTAATCCCCTCCTCTAGATCTCCAAATATTTTATTGATATCATCTTCAAAAACTTCATCAATTTTTTTAGTTAAAGAAAACTTCTGATTTTTTCTCCATTCCCAGATTAGAATATTCCCATCATCTCCGGCACTAGCCAAAAGTTTACCATCTTGGGAAAAAGTTAGACATTTAACCTCACCTTCATGGCCTTCTAAGGATTTAAAAGATACTAAGCGATTAAACATAGTGAAAACATTAGTTAATCAAGATTTTTCGGCATTACCCGATCTTGCTTGTTCTGTAGGGGACTAAGCCATCCCTGAGATAACTTTTGAGAAATCTCCGATCACCACAAGTACGAGGAAGCCATTCTTCCATGATTATAACTAATTACAGTGTTTTTCGTCAAGGAGATTCATAGCTGATAAGTACCCGTTGACAATCATAGTAGTAGGGTGGGTGAGGGGACAATAATCGAAAAAATTGCCCGATAAATTAAGTATTGGCTGTAACCTAGCCAAAAAAGGCTGCCATTTAGGATCGCTATAGGGTAAGATTAACTATTGCCGATTTTAATCTTGTCCTAACCGAACAAGATTGACAATTGAATCTGTAATTTTAAAAATACCTATCCCGTCAATCTCATCTAACCGCAAATGCTTAAAATTTTAGTTGATGGTACACCGATAAGACAAAATCCTAGTGGAATTGGATTATATGCTTATCACCTGATTGCCGAATTAGCTAAATTACAAAACCAAGAAAACTTTTCCCTGTCACTCTGTTTTCAACCATCGGTAAAAAACTGGCTGCGGGGTAATCTTTCTATCCCTGAAAAACTGCAATCCTATCCAGAGGTTAAATGTTTACCAATTCCCGTCAGTCTTAGCAATATTTTAACCAGATTTCCTAATCCTCTAATTCCCTATCTAGAAAACTTTCTTGATTCTCCCGATATTCTCCACGGATTGGATCATGTGGTGTATCCTTGTCGTCAGAGTCGTCAAGTTATGACTATTCATGATGTTACTTTTATTAAATATCCTGAGTTTGTCACGGGGATTGTCAAAACCTACACCCAACGCATTAAACAATCTCTACAATGGACAGATTTAGTTATTGCTAACTCCGCAAGTACCAAACGAGATATTATTGAATATTTAGATGTAACCCCAGAGAAAATTTTTGTTACTCCCCTCGCAAGTCGTTATTCTTCTCTCCCCAATTATCCCTCATCTCTAACCATCACTAAACCCTATTTACTCTTTGTTAGTACCCTAGAACCACGAAAAAATATTATTAATCTTATCGATGCTTTTAACTATCTCAAGGACAGGTATAAATTAGACCATAATCTGATTCTGATTGGCAAAAAAGGATGGAAGTATCAACCAATTTTTGAGAAAATATCTCAGTCTCCCTTTCGAGATAGTATCCAACATCTTGATTATCTTGCTGATGACTTAGTTGCGGATTATTATCAAAAAGCTGATGTTTTTGTCTATCCTTCCTTTTATGAAGGTTTTGGATTACCAGTTTTAGAAGCGATGACTTTAGGTTGTCCTGTGGTAACTGCTAATACTGCATCCTTACCCGAAGTCACTGGGGATTCGGCAATATTAATTAATCCCGATAATCTCCTGGAAATTGCCGCAGCAATTTATCAAGTTATTAGTGATACCTCTCTCCGTCAAGAATTAATCACTAAAGGAAAAAAACAAGCGGCAAAATTCTCTTGGCAAAAAACTGCACAAGCTACTATAAAAGCTTATCGTTCTCTTTTATAATAAGTAAGTAGTTATAATTAAATTTAAGATGGATCTCCCCTTAATCCCCCCTTGATAAGGGGGGTGCTGATCACCCCTTAATCCCCCCTTGATAAGGGGGGTGTCTGACAACTTTTAACACCTACCTACTTAACTAGCTAATATCTATGAATAAAAATGAACAATTATTAATCAATCTCGCTTTTCTCGGTACTAAATATACTGGATTGACTACCTATACTAAAAATCTCATTCCCCAATTAGCCAACTTAAATCCTACCCTAATCACTTCTAATAGTTACCCAGATTTTAACACCTATCCTGTCTCGGCAAACCTCACCCAAGAGCAGGGAACTAAAGGCAATATTAGGCGCTTAATTTGGACAGAAACCAAACTCTATCAAACCTATCAACAATTAAAGTCTTCCCTGCTATTTACCCCCATTCCCGAAGCACCTATTTATGGAAATTGCCGCTATATTGTCACAGTTCATGATTTAATTCCCCTGCGATTTCCGAAATTTTCTCCTTTAACTTTTTATAATAAATACTATTTACCCCAAGTCCTAAAAAAAGCCACACATATTATCGCTGTTTCCCAAGCAACTGCCGCCGATATTAATAAGTTTTTTAACATACCCCTTGACAAAATAACCGTGATTCTTTCTGGATATGATGCTGATAATTTTCGTCCGCTAAATCTGGCGACTCGTCCCTATTTTCTCTATCTTGGTCGTTATGATACTCATAAAAATCTCGGTCGTTTAATTACTGCTTTTTCCCAAATCGATTCCGAATATCAATTATTAATTGTCGGTCAATTTGACCCCCGTTTTACCCCTGCTCTACAGCAACAGGTAGAAGCATTATCAATCTCTCAACGAGTGCAATTTTTAAACTATGTTTCCTATGAAGAATTGCCGCAACTTTTAAACCAAGCAACTGCTTTAGTTTATCCCTCCCTTTGGGAAGGTTTCGGATTACCTGTACTAGAAGCAATCGCCTGTGGAACTCCTGTCATTACTTCTAATCTTTCCTCTCTCCCAGAAGTCACAGGAGAGGCGGCAATTTTAATTAATCCCTATAGTATCGATGAGATGAGGGAGGCAATGCAGCAAATCGCTAAAAATAACCAATTGCGTCTTAAATTAAAATCCCTGAGTCGCCAACGCGCCGAGCTTTTTAGTTGGGAAAAAACTGGTCAAGAAACCGCCACAATTCTGCAAAGTTTTCTCTAAAAATGGTGACAAAAAAACTTATCAATCATTGCAGGATGGGTTATACTAAATCCGTTGAGCATAGGCTACTTATAAGGACAGGCAAAAGGCAAGAGGCAACAGGGGGAATAAATAATCAGTTTTTAATAACCGGATTTAGTATCAAAGCATAGTAGATGGATTCATGAATCCATCTACCTGGGGGGGAGATTTAGTATGACTTCCTATATATTATTGTGCCATTCTTCGGGAATTTGAGCAACTTTTTCCTTACCATTAGGCTGATGAATAGGTTTTCCTAAAGGACGAATTTTGAGATTTCCTTGCAAATAAGCGGCGATTCTTTCCCTGGCAATTTTCACATATTCTGCTTCTTTTTCACTCCCCATCACTCGACGATTGTGCATAATACTAGCAATCAGAGAAGTTCCAACCCCGGCAAAGGGATCAAAAACCCAATCCCCCTCATTTGTCAAGGCTAAAACACATCTTTCTACTAATTCGATTGGATATTGACAAGGATGAATAGTTTTCTCTGGATGATTAGATTTAACGTTAGGAATATCCCATAGTAACTCATCCCATTCTTGTGCTAAAAACTCCCAAACATCGCTGGGATTTTTTCCTAAAGGATTACCAGAGGGTTTACCGATATTTTTACCTTTAAAATGGCGCTTACCAGGGTATTTAGCGGGGATTCTCACTGGATCAAGATTAAAGATATATTTATCGGTTTTTGTCAACCACAAAATAGTTTCATACCTGCCAGAAAATCTTTTAGAGGTATGTAGTCCATGGCCAAAATGCCAGACAATTCTATTTCTTAAAAAGAAGCCCATTTGTTTAAATAGCTGATAATAAAAAATATCTAAAGGATAAACTTCTCCCTCTTGAACGAAATTTCCCACCTGCCAGCAAATACTGCCATTATCTTGCAAGATTCTAGAGAATTCTCGCAGAATTTTGGTTTGGGTTTCCAGATAAGTATCCAAAGAGATTTTTTTTTCGTAGTCTTTTCCTAAATTGTAGGGAGGAGAAGTAATAATCAAGCTCACAGAATTATCTGGTATAGTCTTGATAAAATTATTGCTATCTCCTTGATAAAGAATTATTTCGGCATCAGGTTGATAAAAGTCTCGTACTGATTTTGATTGAGAAAATAAGGGCAACTGATTCATAGAAAATTTAGTAAAGAAGAGCCACTTTTAATTAGGGTTTGCTGAAAAAGTTTTTCCTGGGGGCAGGGTGTGGGGTGTGGGGTTTTACCCATTTTACATCCAATATGCAAGAGAGCCAGTTTTTTTAAACAATTAATGTTATCTGTAGCCAGCAAAGATATAACAAAAATTCTACTTTTTTAGATAAAAATCGGGAAGAAAGTTTTGACTTTTTTCTATTCTTCCCTTAACTCAGATTAGCTCAAACCAGGGACGCATTCGCCTAATTCCACTGTAAAAGGTTGCCAAGGGCGAGGATCGATTACTTTTGTCGGTAAGGCATGGGATGTTAATAATTCTTGAAAAGATTCGGGACTACCCTCGGCACTTAACACCGCCATCAATAAACCTTTAAACTCGATATCACCACCGGCAGCCGTAGAAATAATATATTCGGGCTGCAAGCGTTGACAGACTGCCAAGGCGCTTTCTTGTCCTTTGATTACCGGTCCGAGGAAAGGTATTTTTAAGTCAATCAAAGGAGTGATAATAACATCAATTTTACCGAGAGAATCGAGGCTAGGAGAATGATAACCGTGGGGTTCGTAGTAGATACTCTGATTTGTCGCTAATTCCTTGATAACATAACCATTTTCCACCAGTGTCGGCCCGACTGGAGAACCGGGGACGGCAGTAATTTCGATCGCATTGTCAAAGATATAACTAGAGCCGTGGGTTAAAGAAATGCGATGGGTATAATTGAGCGCTCGAACCACTTTTTCGGCATTTGGAGAAGCTACCACGGGAATTTGGCGATCGAGTACCTGTAAAGTAGGAGGATGGGCGTGATCTTCCAAACCTTGGGAGAGAAGAATCAGATCGATATTTTGGGGAATGGCATGATTAGCGGTTTTTTTGCCCTCAAATAGCCAAGTTAAATTACCAAAAGTCAGGGAACCTACCAACCAAGGGTCGAGAAGCAGGCGTTTTCCCCCGATTTCGATTAACCAAGAATTACTATCAAGCCAAGTTAACTGCATATAAGCCGAGGAATAATGGGGATTTTCTTAATTTAATTTAACATTAGCATTAATTTTTCTACGCTTGGGGGTTTTTCAGTCATCAGTGAATGCCATTTATAGCAGTTATCTTAATGGTGAGGTAGGAAGTCTCTGGTTTGAGGGAACGGGCAACAGTAGCCAGTCGTCAGGGGGTGATAGCAAATTAAGTAGCTGGTTATAATTAAATTAAAAATGGATTTTAGGTTCGATCCCCCCTGCCCCCCTTGATAAGGGGGGTGCCGATAGGCGGGGGGATCTGAAAGTTTTTAATACCTATCTACTTAGGTTACACTTCATCTTGAGGAGAAACGCTGTCACACTCCTCACTCAATGCCAGTCACTGAAAACCCAAATCTGATCACTGATTACTGATTACTGATTACTGATCACTGATCACTGATTAGTCAAGGCTTAAGAAATAGGGAAAGTTTAGCTATCCTAGGGAAAGTAGGCGCTAAAAGGGGAGGAAGAACGCATCAGCCGAGACTGAATTTCTATGACTAAACGTACCTTCGGTGTTATCGGACTAGCTGTCATGGGAGAAAATCTCGCTCTCAATGTGGAGAGTCGGGGTTTTCCTATAGCTGTTTACAATCGCACCGCCAGCAAAACTAAAGAATTTATGGAAACTCGCGCCGTCGGCAAAGATGTCAAGGCGGCCTATAGTTTAGAAGAATTCGTCCAAATTTTAGAGCGTCCCCGCAAAATCCTGGTCATGGTAAAAGCTGGCCCGCCGGTGGATGCCGTGATTGAACAATTAAAACCCCTTCTCGAAGAAGGAGATATGATTATCGATGGCGGTAACTCCCTCTACGAGGACACGGAAAGACGCACCCGGGACCTAGAATCGACCACTAAACTCGGTTTTGTCGGCATGGGAGTCAGTGGTGGCGAAGAAGGCGCTCTGCACGGTCCTTCCCTGATGCCGGGGGGTACAGAGTTCGCCTATCGGGAATTAGAGCCGATTTTAACCAAAATTGCCGCCCAAGTCGATGATGGTCCCTGTGTCACCTATGTGGGATCCGGGGGGGCGGGCCATTATGTGAAAATGGTTCACAATGGCATCGAGTACGGCGATATGCAGTTAATTGCGGAAGCCTACGATGTGCTGAAAAATGGTCTAGGACTAAGCAATCAGCAGTTACAGGAAACTTTCGCCGAGTGGAACCGCACCGATGAGCTTAATTCTTATTTAATTGAAATTACCGCCGATATCTTTAAGTATGTTGACCCGGAAACCGGCCATCATCTGGTAGATTTAATCTTGGATTCGGCGGGACAAAAGGGAACAGGACGCTGGACAGTGTTAAGTTCCTTGGAGTTGGGGGTGCCAATTCCGACCATTTATGCTGCGGTTAATGCTCGCGTGATGTCCGCTTATAAGGATGAACGGGTGGCAGCCTCAAAAGAGTTACCCGGACCGGGGGAAACCTATCCGGGGGATGCGGCACTATTTGTGGATAAGGTGCGTGATGCTCTTTACTGCTCGAAAATGTGTTCCTATGCCCAAGGTATGGCTTTAATCGCTAAAGCTTCTCAGGAGTTTAACTATAATATCAGTCTGCCGGAATCAGCCCGTATCTGGAAGGGCGGCTGTATTATTCGGGCCGGTTTCTTGGATAAAATTCGCAAAGCTTTTGCGGAAAATCCGGGCCTGCCGAATTTGTTGTTAGCGCCGGAATTTAAGCAAAGTATCCTCGATCGCCAAGAAGCATGGCGTGAGGTGTTAGTCTTGGCTAATAAGTTGGGAATTCCCGTCCCAGCTTTTAGTTCTTCTTTGGACTATTTTGATAGTTATCGTCGGGCCAATTTACCGCAAAATCTCACCCAAGCACAACGGGATTATTTTGGCGCTCATACCTATGAACGTACCGATAAACCCAGAGGTGAGTTTTTCCATACGGAATGGATGGCCTAAACCGCCAGGTACTTAAGAGCTTTTCCCTCCTTTTCTTCGTGATCAAAGGGGGGATTTTTTGCCGATATTTTTCTGATTAAGAGTTAATACTAAATCCGTTGAGTAACGCACAGAAAACGGGTTTCTCGGAGAAACCCGTTTTCTACTCATGCACTCATGCAAAAAGGGGAATAAATAATCAGTCTTTAATAACCAGATTTAGTATTAACTATCGGTCAAGAAATTGGTAGTGATAGCAAATCAGTTTTTAATAGGATAATGGCTTTAAAAGTCAGACAGAGGAATAATTCCACAGGCTTGAATTTTGCTGAAAACGAGGTGAAGTTGCCACAATAACCAATTGCCAACTCTCCAGAAAGCCACGGAGTTTTGATTGTCAGCAACCTCGGCCGATGGATAACAAAGATTTTCTTCAAAAATCAACCAATGAACCGGTAAATGACCGAGGGGAGAATTCGGCTCTAATTGAAAGTTTAGTTGCTCATAATTGAGCCATTGACCCTGCTGCCGCCAACCTAGGCGATCGCCAAGTTTCTTTTGGGTTTCATAATCCACTAAACCACCGAGACTAGAGAAAATGGCCTGCTGAATACTAAACCCGAAATGACCATTACTATAATGCAGCCAAAGTTGATCAATTTTTTTCAGTTCCGAACAAGGTAATTGAGCAATATCTTGAGGATAAACCTCATTCCAGTAGGTCCTACCCAAAATTTTCAATAGTAGTTTAGTCGTTTGGCGATCAGCCGCTTGCCACTGTTGCTTTCTTAGCAAATCTTGTAATTGATTATAATCAAGATCCGTCGATTCTTGAGTTAAGATATTTGGGGAAGTCTGGGGATTTTTGGAACTAGAAGATTTGTCAATATTGTTTTGAGTGAATTGAGAGACAACTATTTCTAGGGGAGTTTTTAGAATAGTGTCTTTTTGACAAACCTCTTGTTCTGCTAAATAATGAGATAATTTATTGATGGTTTTTTCTAGGGAAATAAATTGTGCTGACCATTCACTTTCATTGAATAAGTAATCATTAAATTGATCAGAAGAAAAAGCATCTTTTAACCTTGCTTCTTTCTCGTAACCAGTCGCCAGAAAATTCAGCAAAAACTCAGAATTTATTGCTGAATCTGACGTTTCTAAGATAGCAGGCTGAGGTGGAAAAATATTATCTACCAAATACTTAATTTCTCCAACTGTTGCATAAAATTCTTCATCCACCTTAATCACTTCTTCTATTAATAATTGAAAAGGAGCAAAATAGTCCTGTAAGTAGTTTTCAAAATTAATCGCATTTTGGGCAAGATCAGCAATTTCTTGGCGAACTCGTTGAGATTTGAGTTGATAATGATTTAATTCCTCATAAATTTTGAGTTCTTGAATAATTGCTTGCACAATTTTTTTCTGCTTTTGAGTATCCTCGGCTAATTTCTGAACTCCTTCCCCTAGTAATTTAGTTTTTCTCAACATCAAAAAAGATGTTTTTCCCAGTAGCAAAATTGCCCGAAAATTTTCCTGTTTTTCTAGCTTGAGTTGATCGAGAATATTTTGATTATTATTATTTTTAATTTCTAACTTTATTCTCTCGTAGTCTAAGATTTTTAATTCTTGATATTTTTGGGAAAATAAAATTTTGAGATTGTCACTGAGTTGGAGTAAAAAACGATAATATCCGTCTTGATAGATTTCTAGTCCATTAATTAATAAATTATAGTCTTTAATTAATAACTGAGTCTCGATCAAGATTTCTTGTTGAGTAATTTTTTCTTTTCGTTTAATAATCTTACCAAAATAGTAATGGTAGCGAACTCCTTCTTGAATCAATTTCCGACGTTCCTTGATGATTTTCTGAAAATTTTTTAAGTATCTATTTTTAAAAACAGGAAGTTGATAGCTTTGCTCATAAATGGCAATTTTTTTATAGGTCATCAGATGTTGAGAGTTCCTATTTAGCATAGCTATCTTAGACCAAAAAATTCCTCATTACTTAGCAATAATCATTCGCTGCTCCCATCTCTTGCAAGAGGGAGCAATACCTAATTAAACATTTTCAACTTCAACAATAACTGGTTCATTTTCAATAACTGGTTCATTTTCAATAACTGGTTCATTTTCAATAACTGGTTCATTTTCAATAACTGGTTCATTTTCAATAACAACTGTTTGAGGACTTTCAGGAGTTGGCTCAGTTACCGTTTCTTCCTGTTTTACTGTCTGTTCTTGATGGTCAGTCAAGTATTTTTTAGTTTTTAATTTCAGGTCATCAGTCAGAGGTAAAGCATCAATTTCAGACAAAAGTGTTTCCAGGGATTCTTGTTTACTTCGCTCGGCGTAAAAAGCATTCAGAACTGCTTCAATTCCGTACTGAGCAATCGCATCTCCTAGGACAGTAACCAACCCCATCGCTCCAATACCCAGAAAAACTACAAAGGGTTGTCCGAGGGTCAGAATTAGCACGATGACAGCAATAATAGCCGAAGCTAAATAAGTACCTGCCACTTTTTTGATAATGTTATCGAGTTCCATAAAAATCACCTCAAATTTCTAGCGAAGGATTAGTTTAATTCTAAAGCAAGGTTAATCTGTCTGTTGATCGTCGTCAAGTAAAGCTTGAAGAAAAGGTTCAAGACTTTTGGGACGATAATCGGAAAAAGCCTTTAATCGTTTTACCACACTGTGATGAACAGTGACAACTTTTGTATTGAAATATCGCCATTGCTCACCTCCCAATAATCCCTTAACCGTATTATCGAACTTGATGGTCGGGTCTGGTTTAATTTGGAATTCCTCGGATTCAGAGGTGGTTGAGTCAAACTCTAATCCCAATTTTTTGGCTTGATTAATCATCCATTGTAAGGGGTAATCGGAAAGTCCTTGATATTCTTTTTTGCCACCACCTAGACAGGTATGTTCACCCACAAATAAAACTTCTTTAACAACTTGTTCGGGATTTTCTGGATTGGCTTTTATCGGAGTGGAAGGAAAGTTTTTCCGTTTTTCATCAATGGCAACAGCATGAAAAGCATTCTGGATAATCGGACTTAATTTTGTATTACTAAATTCATATTTTTTATGATAAAACTTAGCCAGGGGAAACCAAGGAGTTAAATCAGGAATACCAAAACTACCAACTGTATCCCAACAACCTAACATCTTAACTGGAATACGATCTTGAAAATCTTCCTTTTCTGTCTCAATTTTTTTAGCATTAGCGGCACGGAATTGTTGAGCTTTGGCACTATCGGAACTAACGGTGTGGTCTCGATAGAGTTGATAAGCTAGGGGAATTTCTTTAATCTTAGAGCGTTTTAGGATTCCACATTTATCGATAAAACTAGCCAAACAACGAACGATATATGCTCCTCGACTAAAACCTAACAAATAAATTTCATCCTCGGTTGTGGGATTGTAGTTAAGGACGAGAAAACGATAGGCATCTTGAATCATCCGATCAAGGCCCCAGCCAAAAGTTTCATTCCCTAAACTTTTAATAAATTCGTTATCTTCGGGGGTGCCAGAACCTGACAAAAAGACGATTTGGGGGGTTTGATCCTCGGCAATATACTTAATAGATTCGGCGAATTTAACCACATTGGTGGGATAGGCACTGGTAGAGTCTTCCCAAGAACCATCACAACAAATAATTAACCGTTTTTTCTGGCTTGAATAAGTGAGGATATCCGGTTGAGAAATTGCAGTTTCAGTAATCTCCTCAATTTCATTGCTGGCAAGAGCCGCTTCTTCGGCAATTATAATTGATTCTGAATTATCTTCGCGGGAAGGTTCTTGATTTTCTGCTGGAGCATCCTGTTCAACCACTTCTTCTTCTTCAAGGGAGTTAAAAATTGCGTTGACCATTGTTATCCTTTTCGCACTCCTTCTAGCTTTACTGCTAGTCTGAGTTTTTGATTTAGGGATCGAGGTCGGTTTAGAGGGAAGACTATCTAGTTGCCAGGTTGTCCCATAAAGAATACCATGATTGCTATAACTTGTTTGATCCTCTGCATTGCCATTGAGTGATAAATAAGTGACTAGGCCAAGGTCATCAACCCCGGGAGATTGATACATCGTTTTTTGGATTTCTTCTTGGCTACGCGCTTGATTCCAAAGAGAAAATTCGGCGAGACAACCTTGCCAATAATGGGAGAGATTAACAGAGGCTCCCAAGATGATTTTTTCAATCCCCGTTAAGGCACGGTTATGACCGTTGCCACGATGCCAAATGATCCCATTGCGATAGATCAACATTCGGCCTGTGGTCGCATTTTTGACAAAGGCCCAATGAGTCCAATCACTATAATCCTTAAGCTTGACTTTTTTTTCAATTCGATCAAAACCTTCTTCATTTCCCGCATCCCAAAAAATAGCAGGTTTCACGGGATCGCCCCAAGGCAGGGTAATGTGTAGAACGCGGTTATTTTCCCGATTAACAGCTTCTAAAAGAGTCGTTTCTGTAGCTAAATTATTTTCCCCTTTTGCCCAAAATGTAATGGTAATACTCTGATCAATATCGAGAAATCCGTGGGATAGATCCATGTGATCATCGATGCCATTAAATTTTAGTACAGAGCGTTGTTCAGCCATTGGTTTTGTCATCGACTGGGGGAAAAAGAGGGAATGCTACCGCCTAGTTTAACACATTTTAGTTGTCTAGCGATATATATAAATAAATGTGTAAGTAGATGGGCGTAAAAAACTCTAAGCTCCCCCCGCCTGTCGGCACCCCCCTTATTAAGGGGGGCAGGGGGGATCGAGTGCAAAACCTATCTTCTATTTAATTGCAAACAGCTACTTAGGAGTCAACGACTAATATTCCAGAGCCGGCACTTGCTGGGGCCAGAAACTCAGAGGAGTTGACCCCAATCCCTATCGCCATCAATAGGCTTTGGTGGGATGCTCATGGCTGCCTGACATCCCTCCCCGGGCTGGTCATCAGCAAACCCTAGGTACTTATTGTAACTCTAACCAAATTCCTCGGCAGCGCTCTACAATTAGTCCCTGAAAAATTAATTGGGTTGCGGGATGAATCTCTACTTTATACAGAGCAAAAAGACCTGTTGGACTATTTAGATTTAACTCCCTTCGCGTTAGAGATAAGGCTTTTGTTCGGTGCATTTCCACCGCTTTTAGTAAGCCTGGATAACTGACATTACGCAGGGCCAATTGACCATTTTTTGTGAGATAAATGGCATCATTTTGCAAGAGATATTCCAAACTGATCAAACTAGCATGGACATCCACATCTTTTTCTAAACCCCCTAAACGGTGAGCATCTAAACCAAAGCGAATGCAGAAATTAACAGCGACTAATTTTCCCGCTTCTTCGGCAGGTAAAGCACAGTCGGCAAATTCAAAGCCTAAACTATCTGAGCGCCACTCCTCGACTCCGGCATAGGTATAGTTTTGAAACAGTTTATTTTTGAGTTTTAAGTCAAATCCTAACCCACTAGCATGACCCGCTTCATGGAATTGGGTATCGAGATGACGATAGCGTTCACCATTAATTTGATCCTCCAGGGGTCCTAATAGCAAATCGGCCGTTTCTGGCTCAAAAATTTTTCGGATACATTCGTAGCTAGAGCCAGAAAAGCGTCTTTTTTGCTCACTGGCATTATTTAAAGCTGGCCCCTGAACACTATTGGGAAAAGTCCACCTATGGGGAACGATAAAAGCCTCCCCCTTTTCACCTTTAATCGTGCCACAACTGGCAATTTCAGTAAAGGATAAATTTCTAGGAATCGGTTGTCTTAGACTGCCAAATTTTTCACGAGTCAAGCTTTCTAGTTGTTCGATAGAAGGTTGACTATTTTGGTGAATTTTTCCGTAAATCGCACTCAAAGTGAGTTGTCGTTCTCCCTGACGATTGATGCGATAGGGAGCAATCATGAGAAAATAACCATTTTTACCGATAAAATTCAGATTAATGAAATCTTCTGATAAAATGCTCCAGTCGTTGGTTTCTAAAGCCTCTGCTGTTTTCCACAGCCACTGAGCCGGAATTTCACAGCCATCTGCTTCCTGTTGACGCAGTTTTTTCGCCGCAATTGCAATTTTATTTTGCTCGATATCTTGGACGATTTCTTGGAACAACTGTTGTTGATTGACCAGGGTTTGATTCATTTTTTGGGTAGCTAAGTTGGTGTAATGGTTTAACGTTGTTTTTTGACCGGTCTCTCATCGGCTAAACTCTTAGCCATTTTAAGATTTTAGGGTCTTTGTCATAGCGATAGGTCAGTCCATCTTTCCCCGTAATTGATTTTCCCTGACTGGCTTTGCTTCTGATGCTACTAAGGGAATAGTCGCTTAATTCCTTCATTTGTGCATGGGAAAGTCCCTCTTCGACTTCTGTTAAGATTGTTGTCGTTGGCGATTCGGGGGGGGGTTCCCCGGCAGAATTGATTTTAGGATTGACTTCGGTTTCCTGATTCGCTAAATCTTCGAGCCTATCTTGAGAATTATCGACAGAAATATTAATAATTTCTTTCACTTTTTGTCGGCGATATTCCTCTACTGTAAGCAGTTGCCAATGGGAATTACTAGAGAGTTCTAAAACCCATTGATGATAGTTAAAGAGACTTTCCCGATGTCCGACACTAATAAAAGTTGTGTGAGTTTTCTGCAATTGCCGATATAAATTTTCCTCATTGTTTAAGTCCAAAGCACTTGTGGCTTCATCGAGGATAGTAAAACTGGGACGGGTAATTAAGACCCTGGCAAAAGCCAAACGTTGTTGTTCTCCCAGGGACAAAATGTTTTCCCAAGGCTCTTCTGTATCAAAGCTATCGACTCGATTTAGTAAATTTTGGAGATTGACTTCTTGCAAAACTTCCCTTAATTTTATCTCATTGGTTTCTTGATTGCGATTGGGATAAAGTAACTGTTCTCGCAAGGTTCCTAATATTATATAGGGACGTTGGGGCAGAAACAATACTTCTTCTAGGGGGGGACGCACTAATCGGCCGGTTCCTGCATTCCATAAACCGGCGATAGCGCGTAGCAAAGAACTTTTACCCCGACCACTCGGCCCGACAATTAATAAACCTTGTCCAGGCTGAACAGAAAGGGAGAGGTTTTCGACAATTACCTGTTCATAATCGGGAGTTTGCAAGGTGACATCTTCAAAGGAAAATTGGGTTTCTTCGATAGTTGTAATCGTGCTTAAATTTTCTGGTTGTTTAATGACTTCTTCTAAGGCTTGGGAAAATTGCGATAGACGTTCAACATAACTGCTAAATTGTGCCGAAGTGCCAAATTCACTAATTAATTCCGCCAGCGCCGTAGCAAACAAATTAGCCGCTAAACAGGCTTGCCCGACCTGTCCGAAACTAATGCCCTCACTATTGATATACAAAGGACCCAAAATGACAAAAGTAAATACTTGAATTGCCGCCTGATAGCCCCGACTAAAAATTTCTGTGCCTCTCTCCCAATCAATTTTACGTTTAGCGCTGTCTAAGAGTTTATTAAATCGCCGCTGAATAATATTTAATTCCTGATTTTCTCCCTCAAAGAAAGCGATTGACTCCGCATGATTACGAATGTGGGTTAGAGCATAATTGTAGTTAGCCTTAAGTTCTAATTCTTCTTGAGTAATTTTATTTAAAGCTTGGTTAAAATAGATAGCAATGACGTTACCGAGAATTGTCCAAACGACTAAAATAATGGCGACAGAGGAAGAAATTGACCAGAGAATCACTAAAAAAGTGATCATATCTAGGACATTTTCTAGGGCAACGGCAAAAAAGGAGAGAGCTTTACTGGTAATCGGCTCAATTTCCTGGGATAAACGCTGATCTGGGTTGTCGATATCGGATTTAAAATTAATTCTGTAATAGGCGCGATTATGCAAATATTTGTTGAGAATCCAGTCATTGAGCCAAGCATACCAATCCAGGGCGATTCTTTTCCTGAGAAATTTAAGCAAGCCAACCAAAAGGGTGATAAAGAGCAGTCCAACCGCAAAAACTACCAAAGTTTTGACAAATTTATCAAAATCACTTTTTTCAAGAATGACATCAACTAAGTAATTACTAACAAAGCTATTGAAGGCATTTAATCCCACAACTACTAGGATTACCCCGATTAGTAGGATGAGCATTGCCCAAGCTTGAATCACATCGGCAAAAGTCCTTCCCCCCGACTCGGTAGGATACCAATAGGGAGCAGCGATCAGCTTGACACTGTGCCAAAATTTGCTGACATCGGAGATAATATTAGTCGTCGATCGATCTTGAGGGACTTTGGCGGACATATAGCATTTATATTTGAGTTGTGGACATTTTGCTGGAATGATTTTAGATTTTGGCTGGATTGGCGGAGTAGAAGGCAATTGGCGAAAATATAAAGCTCCCCGACAATTTTAAGGTTATTGTGCTTGAGTTGTGGTAACATACTCCCGTCGCTTTATCTGTCAGCATAGAGCGATGGCTTTCTCAGCCCCCCTGCTACTGCTTTTTTAACCCTCGTTATCTTACTACAAGTAACCGTTGTTTTGATAGCTAAAGCTAGTGAGCGCTTCTCAGACTACCACATATTACCGAATTTCGTTGACCATGACAAATTTTCTTTTCTCTTCCATGACAAATTTCCTTTCCTATGATAGGATGTCAGGACACAAGGGACGGCTATGACCTGCTTGTCTGACTTGCTCGCCTTAGCTTCTTTTTTTGCTTTTCTCAACTTTGTCTTTCTGTCGCCTTTAACAGACTAACCCATGCCAGTAATACCAGCCTTTGCTAATCAGAAAATAGAGTTTACAGATATACTATATATTCCCTATTATGTCGGTGAACAAGTTAAACTTTTGCGCCAACGCTATTTTGGCAATGTTGTCTTTATTCATATTAATAAGACAGGTGGCAGAAGTATTGAGAAATCTCTAAATTTACCTTTTGAGCATAAAACTGCTTTAGAAAAAATTGACGAAATGGGCAAACAAAGGTGGGAGCGAGTATATAAATTTACAAGTGTTAGAAATCCTTGGGACAAAGTTATTTCTCACTTTCATTATCGTGTTGAAACCAATCAGACAAATTTAAGGACAAAACCAATAAAATTTAAAGAGTGGGTTAAGTTGACCTACGGGAATAAAGATCCTTTGTATTATGACATCCCTAAAATGTTTATGCCTCAGTTGGATTGGATTACAGATCATGAAGGGAAAATTTTAGTAGATTTTATCTGCCGTTTTGAAAATCTTAATAACGACTTCAGTGTCCTATGTGAAAAACTTGGTATAAATGCGACTTTACCTCATATTAATTCCTCAAAACATGGCAACTACCGTGAATATTACGATGATGATACTATTGAGATTATCGCAAAATACTTTAGCAGAGATATAGAGAAATTTGGCTATAAATTTTGATATATTGGATTAACTAGGAAAACCGTTTGAAGATAAAATCAGATAGACTTCGTATTGTCGCTGCCAACAGAGTAACCCATGCCAATAATGAAAGCACTTGCTAATCATAAAATCGTTATTACAGCTACATTTACCAGTGAACCAGTGGAGGATTCCCTGTCATATTGGCTCAAAAAAATAGGATTTCCTTATTCAATAGAATTTGCTCAGTACAATCAAGTCTTTCAAGAATTACTCAATCCTGCTAGTCTTTTAGCGACTAATCAAAATGGGGTTAATGTGATTCTGGTTAGGTTTGAAGACTGGGAAGGAAGTAAAAACAAGGCCGAATTGACCTTAGAGCAAACCCTTAGAGACTTTGGTAATGCCTTGAAAACGGCGACAATGCGCTCACCAATTCCCTATTTAGTCTGTGTCTGTCCCCCCTCTCCAACCCATGATACAACGTTCAATAGTTTACATGAGAAATTACAAGAACAATTAGACCGTGATCTCCAGAATATCCCTAGCATATATCTAATTAAAAGTCAAGCATTACTCAAGACTTATCCTGTACAAGAGTATTATGATCCTTATGGAGAAGAACTAGGAAATATTCCCTATACCTTGGCTTTTTTTGCGGCTTTGGGGACAATATTAGCGCGAAAAATCTTAGCCTTGATAAACTCTCCTTACAAAGTGATTGTCCTTGACTGCGACAATACATTATGGCATGGGGTTTGTGGAGAAGATGGAGTTAAGGGAGTGAAAATTGATGCTCCATTTCGAGCTTTACAAGAATTTATCATCGCACAGCAAGCAGCAGGAAAGTTAATCTGTTTATCTAGTAAGAATCAACCAGAGGATGTCTTTGCCATTTTTGAAAGACATCCCGATATGTTGCTTAAGGAAAATCATTTAGTAAATTGGCGCATTAACTGGCAAGAAAAATCTCAGAATTTGCAATCCTTAGCGGAGGAATTACAACTAGGATTAGATAGCTTTATTTTTATTGATGATAATCCGGTTGAGTGTGCGGAAGTTAGAGCAAACTGTCCAGAAGTTTTGACATTACAACTTCCTGAAAATTGCGATCATATTCCAAAATTTTTAGAACATATTTGGGCTTTTGATCAACTCAAAACCACTCAAGAAGACCGACAAAGAACTAATCTTTATCAACAGAATATTCAGCGTCAGAATTTACAAAAATATTCCCTTTCTTTTGAGGATTTTCTCGGCCAACTCAACTTAGAAATAGAGATTTCCCCGATGCAAACGGAGGAATTGACGCGAGTTGCCCAACTTACTCAACGTACTAACCAATTTAACTTAACAACTATCCGACGCTCAGAATCCCAAATTCAAAAACTTTGTGGTCTAGGGGAATTAGACTGTCGAGTGGTTAAAGTAAAAGATCGTTTTGGGGATTATGGTTTAGTTGGTTTGCTATTATTTACTGCTCAAGAAAAATCCCTGATTGTCGATACATTTTTGCTCAGTTGTCGAGTATTGGGTCGCGGTGTAGAACATAAAATGTTAGCTTATTTGGGTACAATTGCTCAACAAAAAGGGTTAGAACAACTCAAACTTATTTATAAACCTACCCCCAAAAATCAACCAATTTGGGATTTTTTAAGGACTGTTGGTCAAGAATTTCAGCAGGAAAAAGAGGAGAGATATTTATTTAATTTTCCTAGTTATATTGCGTCTAAAGTTAATTTCACTCCTCTCGGTGATGAACATAAAATAGCTACTAAAAATTCATCTAAAACAGTTAAGAGAATTATCCGATCAGAGTTTTTTGAAGAGATTGGAAATAACTTATATGATGCTCAACTAATTCTGCGAACAATTAATTCTCAAAACCAGCGTCAACGGACTCAGTTAGACACAGAATTTATTGCTCCTCGTACTCCTCTAGAAAAAGTGATTGCTTCTCTATTCGCAGAAGTCCTTAAACTTGACAGAGTGGGGAGAGATGACGATTTTTTTGAGCTTGGTGGTGATTCAATTCGGGGAGCAATTCTAATTAATAAACTGCAAGCACAACTAAACGAAATTATTCACTTTATTGTTTTATTTGACAGAAAGACTGTTAAGGAATTAGCCGGATATATAGAGGAACATTATCCAAAAGCAGTTACCAAAATACTAGGTAAAGAAAGAACCGAAATTAACAACCTACCACAGGAGCGCATTGCTGAAGCTAAAGTGTTACAAATGCGCTCCCTAATTCCTGCTCTTAGCAGCCCAATAGATGATGACAATAGCAAAAATCCACCAGCTATATTTATCCTTTCTCCTTATCGTAGCGGTTCCACCTTACTCCGCGTTATCTTAGGAGGAAATCCACAGCTTTTTGCACCTCCAGAATTGGAGCTACTAGGGTTTAATATTCTTAGGGAAAGAAAGGCGAAATTTTCTGGCCGTTACAAATTCTGGATGGAAGGAACAGTTCGCACCATCATGGAAATTAAGGGGTGTAATGCTGAAAAAGCGATCGCAATTATGGAAGAATTAGAAGAGAAAAATCTGACTAGCAAACAGTTTTACCGTCTTCTACAGGGATGGTTGGGAGATAAAATCTTAGTGGATAAAACTCCATCCTATTCTCTAGATTTAGAAACTCTAAAACGAGCAGAAATAAATTTTGATAACCCTCTATATATTCATCTGGTGCGTCATCCTTTAGGAATGATTCACTCTTATGAAGAAGCTAAAATTGAGCAAATATTTCCCTATCAAAATCCTTTCAATGATCGAGAACTTGCCGAACTCATTTGGCTGATTAGCCATCAAAATATCTGCGAATTTCTACAACAAGTTTCTCCCCAACGTCAGTATCAAGTTAAATTTGAAGACATCGTTAAGCAGCCACAGAAAACCCTAGAGAGTTTATGTCAGTTTTTAGGAGTAGAATTTAATCCTGATATGCTGCAACCCTACCAAGAGAAAAAGCATCGCATGACTGACGGTATTTATGCCGAATCTAGAATGCTAGGAGATGTAAAATTTCATCAACATCAAAGCATTAATCCTAACACCATTGAGCAATGGAAAGATTACTACAACACTGACTTTTTAGGTAATGTAACTTGGCAACTAGCAGAGTCTTTTGGCTATCCGAAAAATAACAATAATATTCCTCAAATTAGTCGAAAAAATCCCGCCGAACCTCAGACTTTCCCGGTTTCTTTTGCTCAACAGCGACTATGGATTTTAGCGCAATTAGAACCAGACAGCTCTTTTTACAATATGTTTAAAGCGGTTCATCTTCAGGGACGCATAAATATAGAAATTTTAGAACTTAGTCTTAACGAAATTGTCCGTCGTCACGAAATTCTACGCACTAATTTTAAGGAAGTAGCAGAAACTCCAGTACAGGTAATTGCTCCCCGCGCAACTCTGAAAATTTCGGTTGTGGACCTACAAGGATTATCAGGACAAGAACAGTCACAACAATTACAACTTTTAGCAACTGAGGATCAATTACAACCTTTTGACCTGACTACGGGAATATTGCTAAGAGTCACCTTAGTGCAACTTAAATCAGAATCATCAGCTTTGTTATTGACCATGCACCACATTATTAGTGATGGTTGGTCAATGGGAGTATTGCTCAAAGAATTGTCAAGTTTATATCAAGGATTTTTGCTTGATGATGGTTCTGTTCTCTCAGAATTGCCGATTCAATATGCCGATTTTACAATTTGGCAACGACAATGGTTACAAGGAGAAACTCAAGGTTTTATCACCATCCAAAACCAAATTAATTACTGGAAACAACAGTTAGCCGCAGCCCCTCCTTTGCTAGAATTACCTACGGACAGACCCCGTCCCTCTGTGCAAACTTTCCGAGGTGGATGTTTTTCCTTCCAGTTAGATGCCAAACTGACAGCATCTCTAAAAGAACTCAGCCACAAATCAGCAACTACCCTATTTATGACGTTGATGGCGGCTTATGTTACTCTATTATTCCGCTATAGTGGTCAAGATGATATTCTGGTAGGAACACCGATTGCCAATCGCAACTATCAAGAATTAGAAGGATTAATTGGCTTTTTTGTGAATACCCTAGTGATGCGAACTCGCTTAGAAGGTAATCCCAGTTTTGAAGAATTATTAAGACAAGTGCGTTCTGTTTGTACGAATGCTTATGCTAACCAAGACGTTCCTTTTGAGCAGATTATCGAAACTTTGCAAATAGAGCGCAGTCTTAGTCACAGTCCTTTGTTTCAGGTGATGTTTGTTTTACAAAATGTGGCAATGGAGGAATTAGAAAATCCTGAGTTAAAAATATCGCATCTACCTCTAGATAATGTTAACGCCAAGTTTGATCTCACCTTACAAATGTGGGAAACAAATACAGAAGAAGGCAACTCTCTCCAAGGATTTTGGCAATATAATAAAGATTTATTTGATCAAAATACAATTGCTCGCATGACTGGTCATTTTCAGACATTATTAGAGACAATTGTTACTAATCCGCAAGAGTCGGTAGGAACCTTGCCATTACTAACAAAAAAAGAGCGTCATCAACTGTTAGTAGAATGGAATAATACTGATACACCATACAGTTATACTCAGTGTATTCATCAGTTATTTGAAGAGCAGGTAAAACGGACTCCTGATGCTGTAGCTGTAGTATTTAAAGGTGAAAAATTAACCTATAATGAGTTAAATCATCGAGCTAATCAGTTAGCCCATTATTTGCAATCTTTGGGAGTAAAACCTGATCAATTAGTGGGGATTTGTCTTGAGCGTTCTTTAGAGATGATTGTGGGGTTATTGGGGATATTAAAAGCGGGTGGTGCTTATGTTCCTCTTGACCCAGAATATCCGATTGAACGGTTAAGCTTCATGTTAGAAGATGCTCAATTATCAGTGCTGTTAACGCAACAAAAGCTAGGAGAAACTCTACCCCAACATCAAGCTTCGATTATTTGCTTAGATGCCGACTGGGAAAAAATTGCTGAAAACAGCCATTCAAATCCAGAAAACACCGTCACTCCAGATAACTTAGCTTATGTTATTTACACTTCCGGTTCCACAGGTAAACCGAAAGGGGTGTTAGTCAATCACTCCAATGTCGTGCGATTATTTGCCGCTACAGATGCTTGGTATAATTTTAGTAGTCAAGATGTCTGGACTCTATTTCATTCCTACGCTTTTGACTTTTCGGTGTGGGAAATGTGGGGAGCTTTGTTATATGGTGGACGCTTGGTAGTTGTCCCCTACTTAATAACTCGTTCCCCCGAAGCATTTTATCAGCTATTATGTCAAGAAAAAGTAACAATTCTTAATCAAACTCCTACCGCTTTCCGTCAGTTAATTCAAGCTGAAGAATCCTTAAAAGGAAGTTTTCCCCCCTTATCAAGGGGGCTTAGGGGGGATCGTTCATCGACAACAGATAACGATTTAAGCTTACGTTTAGTTATTTTTGGAGGAGAAGCTTTAGAAATTAACAGCTTACAACCTTGGTTTCAGCGCCATGGCGACCAATGCCCCCAATTAATTAATATGTACGGAATTACAGAAACTACCGTTCATGTCACCTATCGACCATTAAGTATGACCGACTTGGATAGTACAGCTAGTGTGATTGGTCGTCCCATTCCCGACTTACAGGTATATTTACTAGACCAACATTTACAACTTGTACCGGTTGGTGTACCCGGGGAGATGTATGTGGGAGGTGCAGGAGTAACAAAAGGTTATCTCAATCGTCCTGAATTAACAACAGAAAGGTTTATTTCTAGTCCTTTTGAGAAGGATGAAGTGATCCCCCCAAACCCCCTTAATAAGGGGGGCAATGAGCCGTCAAAATTATATAAAACGGGAGATTTAGCCCGTTATTTACCCAAGGGAGAATTAGAATATTTAGGACGCATTGACAATCAGGTTAAGATTCGGGGTTTTCGGATTGAGTTGGGGGAAATCGAAGCATTATTAGCATCTCATCCCCAGATTTGGGAAACAGTAGTAATAGTGAGGGATGATACCACAGGAGATAAACGTCTTGTGGCCTACATTGTGCCACAATCGGAAAAAACGATTACCATTAACGAAATACGGCAATTCCTGAAAGCTCAATTACCCGGTTACATGATACCTAATGCTTTCGTTATTTTAGATGCCTTACCCCTTACTGCTAATGGAAAAATAGATCGTCGTGCTTTACCCCCACCAGAATCTAGTAGTGAACCATCAGACAAATATGTTGCTCCGCGTACCCCGATCGAGGATATATTAGTAACTGTTTGGTCAGAAGTGCTAAAAGTCGAGAAAGTGGGTATAAATGATAACTTCTTTGAACTGGGAGGCCATTCCCTACTAGCCACTAAATTAGTAGCACAGATACGTGATCGCTTGAAAGTTGAACTTCCCCTACGTCAGTTATTCAACTCGGCCACACTAGCAGAATTAGCCCAAGGGATTGAACAGTTAAAACAGGAAAAATCCGATACCATCGTTCCAGCAATTTTACCAAGAAAAAGAAAATGAATTTTGAAGAATTACCCCTATCTTATGCCCAACAGCGTTTATGGTTCTTAGATCAATTAGAACCAAACAGTCCCTTTTATAATATTTCCCTGGCCTTGCATTTAGCAGGAAATCTCCAGGTAGATGTCCTCGAAAAAAGCCTACAAGAAATTATTCAGCGCCATGAGTCCCTCCGCACAAATTTCGCCACTATTGAGGGAAATCCTGTACAAGTAATTAAACCAGAAAGTAATTGGCAATTAACGCTTGTCAATGGGAAAGACAGCCCAAAATATCGAGAAGAGCAGGAAATAAAAAAATGGCTAGAAATTGGCAGCCATCAACCTTTTGATTTAGCCAATGACTCCCTAATTAGAGCCACCCTACTCAAGTTATCAGACACAGAACATTTTTTGCTGATTTGTCTGCACCATATTGTCTCTGATGGTTGGTCAATGGGGGTATTTATTCAGGAATTGACAACCCTTTATAATGCCTATACTAAAGGTTTAGAACCTCTTTTACAAGAGTTACCAATCCAGTACGCAGATTTTGCAATTTGGCAAAGGGAATATTTGCAGGGAGAAATCCGACAAAATCAGTTAAATTACTGGCAAAAACAGTTAGCAGCAGCACCCGCTTTATTACATCTACCTACCGATTATCCCCGTCCTCTAGAACAAAGTTTTCAGGGAGATCGCATAAAATGTATCCTTTCTCCAGAACTTAGTCAAGGCTTAAATAAGCTGAGTCGGGAAAAAGGTGTCACCTTATTTATGACCCTCTTGACCGCATTTAAGGTTTTACTCTATCGTTACACAGGACAAACAGACATTTTAGTCGGTACTCCCATCGCTAACCGTACTCGTAGCGAATTAGCTGGGTTAATCGGCTTTTTTGTCAATACCTTAGTCTTAAGAACAGATTTAGCAGGAAATCCCAGTTTTAGCGAGTTATTAAAACAGGTACGAGAAACAGCAACGGATGCTTACGACCATCAAGATTTACCTTTTGAGATGTTAGTAGAGGCCCTACAACCTGAAAGAAATATGAGTTATACTCCTTTATTTCAGGTGATGTTTGGTTTAGATAATGAAATTGTAGATAGCATAGATTTAGAAGGAATAAAAGCCACTCGTCAGCCTTTAGAATTTAAGACAGCTAAGTTTGACTTAAGTTTATCTATACAGGTAAAAGAAGCTGGATTAACTGCGATTTGGGAATATAATACAGATCTGTTTGATAAAAGCACAATTGAGCGACTATCAGAGCATTTTGTTAACCTATTAACTGGGATCATTGCTAATCCAGAACAAGTAATTGGTCAATTACCTTTACTAACAAAAAGCGAGACTAATCAGTTATTATTTGATTGGAATCAGACTAAAATTGACTACAAAAATGATTTGTGTCTGCATCAGTTGTTTGAACGACAAGTAAAACAGAATCCACAGGCGATCGCTGTTAGACTAGAAGATGAATTTTTAACCTACGAGGAGTTAAACTGTAAGGCTAATCAGTTAGCCCATTACCTACAATCTTTAGGGGTAAAATCCGAGAGTTTAGTCGGGATTTTTGTTGAACGTTCCCTAGAGATGATTATCGGAATCCTGGGAATACTTAAAGCAGGGGGAGCTTACGTTCCTTTAGATATTAATTATCCAAAAGAGCGAATTACCTATATTCTTGAAGATACTCAACTTAGTATTCTCCTGACTCAATCACAACTTCTGGAACAATTACCAGCATTTCAAGGAACAACCATCTGTTTAGACCAAGACTGGTCAACAATTGCCAAACAGAGTACAGTTAACCCTTTGGTAGCAGTTGAGCAGCACAATTTAGCCTATATTATCTACACCTCTGGCTCAACAGGTCAACCCAAAGGGGTAATGATTGAACATCGCTCAGTAGTCAACTATATCCTGACTACTATTCGAGAGTATGGTATTACCTCAGAGGATCAAATTCTGCAATTTTCTTCTATCTGCTTTGATCCTTCCGTTGAAGAAATCTTTGTTAGTTTGTTATCGGGTGCGACCTTGGTATTGCGAACAGAAGAGATGTTGCGCTCTAGTGAGTATTTTTGGCAATGTTGTCAAAAATGGCAATTAACGGTTTTAAGTTTTCCTACTGCCTATTGGCATCAATTAGCCGCTGAATTAACCCTTGATAATCTGCGAATTCTCTCAAATATTAAACTAATTGTCATTGGTGGGGAAGCCATTCAACCCGCAAAGATCCAGCAATGGCAAACAATTACGGGTCAATATTCCCCTCTTCCTCGACTATTAAATGCTTACGGACCAACGGAAGCAACCATTTCGACGACTTTATACCAATTTACTTCACCAACTATAACCAATGTTCCCATTGGGCGACCCATCAGTAATACTCAGGTTTATATTCTTGATGCTTTCTTACAACCTGTTCCTGTGGGGGTAGCTGGAGAATTACATATTGGCGGTGTCAGGTTAGCCCGGGGTTATCTCAATCGTCCCGAATTAACCCAAGAAAAATTTATCCCTAATTCTTTTGAGAAGGATGAAGTGATCCCCCCAACCCCCCTTAATAAGGGGGGCAATGAGCCGTCAAAATTATATAAAACGGGAGATTTATGTCGGTATTTACCCGATGGCAATATTGAGTATTTAGGACGGATTGACAATCAAGTAAAAATTCGCGGTTTCCGCATTGAATTGGGAGAAATTGAAACCGTTCTTAGTCAGCACAGTGGGGTAAAAACGGCTGTTGTTATTGCCCAAGAAGATGAGACAAATCAGAAACGTTTAGTCGCCTATATTATTCCCCAAATAGAGATTATTTCCGCCCCAAAAGAGGAAAATTCGCTTAATGTTACTGAACTGCGGCAATTCCTGAAAGCCAAGTTACCAGAGTATATGATTCCTAGTGCCTTTGTCATTTTGGAATCCCTACCCTTAACGCCCAATGGTAAGATCGATCATCGTGCTTTACCGTCCCCCGAATTCCAAAGCCAAGAGCAGTATATCGCGCCGCGTAACCCCATTGAGGAGATATTATCCTCGATTTGGGCAAAAGTGCTAAAAGTTGCACAGGTGGGAATTCACGACAACTTCTTTGAGTTGGGTGGACATTCATTATTAGCAACGCAACTAATTTCGCGCATCCGTGAGGCTTTTCAGGTAGAAATGCCCTTACGCGAGTTATTTGTTGCACCGACAATCGCCGAATTAGCCCAGGAAATACAACGGATTTCCGAAGGAGAACAACTAACTGAACTGCCGATTTTACCCAGGGACAAAACAGCAGAATTACCCCTATCTTTTGCTCAGACTCGTCTTTGGTTTTTGGCTGAATTTGAGTCGAATAGTTCTTTTTATAATATCCCCCTAGCCTTGCGTTTAGAGGGAACTTTAAACTCAGAAATCTTAATCCAGAGTTTAGAAGAAATTTGCGATCGCCACGAAGCTTTACGCACCAACTTTATTACTGTTGATGGTATCCCTACCCAGGTTATACAAGCACGAACCTGGACAGTTACGGTTGTGGATTTACAGCATTTATCTGGTAGTGAAAAAGTAATTGCGTCTCAAGAGTTAGCACAAAATCAAGCGATTCAACCCTTTGACTTAGCCGGTGAACCCTTAATCAGAATCACTTTAGTGGTGTTATCTGAAACGGAACATCTCTTATTAGTCTGTATGCACCACATTGTCAGTGATGGCTGGTCAATGGGGGTATTTCTTCAGGAACTAACCGCCCTCTATAATGCCTATATTCAGGGTTTATCTTCGCCTCTAAATCCCCTATCTATCCAGTATGGAGATTTTACCCTTTGGCAAAGACAATGGCTGCAGGGAGAGGTATTGCAACAGCAACTAGACTACTGGCAAAAACAGTTAGCCGGCGCACCAGCCCTCCTATCTTTACCAACAGATAGACCTCGACCCAATCAACAAAGTTTTGCTGGGGGACATTTACCCTTTAGCCTTTCTTGGGAATTAACCGAAAAACTGACCCAATTAACCCAGGAACAGGGTGTCACCTTATTTATGACCCTGTTAACCGCTTATGCTGTCTTACTTTACCGTTATACAGAACAGGAAGACATCTTAATTGGTACTCCCATTGCTAACCGTAATCGCGGTGAACTTGAAGGTTTAATCGGCTTTTTTGTCAATACTTTGGTTCTGCGAATTGACTTGTCAGGTAAGCCCAATTTTAATCAGTTATTGGGTCGAGTACGGGAAATGGCAATGGATGCCTATGCTCATCAGGATTTGCCCTTTGAAATGTTAGTAGAAGTCCTACAACCTGAACGAGATTTAAGTCACGCGCCTTTATTTCAAGTGGATTTTCTGCTGCAAAATAGTCCCCCGTCTCCCTTAGAACTAACAGGATTAACCGCCACTCCCCTCACCACAGAAAATGAGACGGCCAAATTTGATCTAACCCTGGCGATGGAGAATACAGGTGCAGAATTAAAAGGGGTATGGGAATATAATACCGATTTATTTGATCGCAGCACCATTGAGCGATTAACAGGGAATTTCATCACCTTGCTAAAAGCATTGGTTGTTAACCCGCAGCAGCCAATTTTCCAACTACCATTATTAACCGAAGTAGAGGCAAAAGAATTATTAGAAGACTGGAATGCTACCGAAAAAGCATATCCTTTCCATCAGTGTATTCATCATTTATTTGAAGAACAAGCAGCACGAACACCGGCTGCAGTAGCAGTGGTCTTTGAAGGTCAAGAATTAACCTATCAAGACTTAAATATTCAGGCGAATCAATTAGCCCATTATCTCCAATTTTTGGGAGTAAATTCAGAAGTTTTAGTTGGTATTTATCTAGAGCGGTCGCTGTTAGTTATTGTCGGATTATTGGCAGTTCTCAAAGCTGGAGGAGCCTATATACCTTTAGATCCAGATTATCCCCAGCAACGGTTGACTTATATGGCAGAAGATGCCCAAATTTCTCTACTGCTAACTCAAGAAAGTTTACTCGATTCTTTGCCAGTAGAAGATGTGGGGGTAATTGTCTTAGATAAATTAGCCGAGATTTTGACAGTTCAAAGTCCAGAAAATCCCTTCAGTGAAGTAGCACCAGAAAATCTACTATGCCTATTATATACATCTGGTTCAACCGGTAAACCTAAAGGAGTGATGTTAACTCACGCGGCCTTAGTTAATCATAGTTGGGGCATTAGTGAAGTATTCGGTTTAACAGAATCTGATCGCGTTTTACAGTTTGCTTCCTTTGGTTTTGATGTCGCCGCCGAAGAAATTTTCCCCACTTGGTTAAAAGGTGGCACAGTGGTTTTAAGACCAGGGCAAATGTTCCCAACTTTGACTGATTTTGCCGATTTTATTGAACAAGAAAGCCTCACCGTTTTAAATATTACCCCTGCCTATTGGCATGAATGGGCAATCGCCGTTTCCCAATCATTAGCTACTGTACCATCCAGTCTGCGGGTTGTGGCCGTGGGAGGGGATGCAGTGTTACCAGAAACCGTCAATATTTGGCGACAAATGGTCGGAAAACGGGTTCAATGTATCAACGTTTATGGCCCCACAGAAGCGTCTGTAACTGCCATAGTTCATGACTTGCTAGATTATCAGTCAGAAAAAATCAATTCGGTGCTGATTGGTCGTCCCATTGCTAACACAAAAGCATACATCTTGGATCAAAATCTGCAACCCGTACCCATTGGAGTTAAGGGAGAATTGCATTTATGCGGTGTTCGTTTAGCGCGGGGTTATCTGAATCGGCCCGAATTGACTGCTGAAAAATTTATTGACAATCCCTTTGCTCATTCACCGTTCAATCATTTGTATAAAACGGGAGATTTAGCGCGTTATTTACCCGATGGTAATATTGAATGTTTTGGACGGATTGACAATCAGGTTAAAATTCGCGGATTCCGTATTGAGTTAGGAGAAATTGAAGCGGTACTTAACCAAAATATTGATGTACAAACATCTTGTGTGATTATTCGGGAAGATACCCCGGGGGATAAATATTTAGTCGCCTACATAGTAGCTCATTACGAACGCATACCGATGATTAGTGAACTGCGTCAGTTTCTGTCCAGTAAATTGCCTTTGTATATGGTTCCTCAAGCTTTTGTTTTTCTGGAATCTTTACCCCTTACTACTAATCGTAAGGTAGATCGTCGCGCTTTACCCGCACCAGATAAAATAGGAAATCGCCGGGATCAATATGTAGCACCACGCAATGGAATTGAAGAGATGTTGGTGCAAATTTGGACAGAAATACTCAAAGTAGAGCAAGTGGGAATTTATGATAATTTCTTTGAAATTGGCGGCCATTCTCTCCTCGCAACTCAATTAGTTTCTCGGATTCGGAGTTTATTTAAAATAGAACTACCTTTGCGGAGTTTATTTGGTGCAGCTACGGTAGCCGAATTAGCGCATCTTATTGGACAATTACAGCAGCAAAATCTCACTCTAACAGTCCCCCCGATTTTACCGAGAACTAAGGATACAGAACTACCTCTATCTTTTGCTCAACAGCGTTTATGGTTTTTAGATCAATTGCAACCAAATAGCGCTTTATACAATATACCGATGGGGTTGCATTTCCGAGGCAACCTCAATCAAAAGGCCTTAGAACAAAGTTTACGAGAAATCTGTGATCGCCATGAAGTATTACGGACTAATTTTGTCACGATTGATGGACAACCGACTCAGGTTATTCAAACAACAAGGGAGACAATATCGGTCGTTGATTTACAAGATTTACCCATCCAGGAGCAAGCAGAAAAAACACAGCAATTAAAGCAAAAACAAGCCACTCAACCCTTTGATTTAGCCAAAGAATCCTTAATCAGAATCACTTTAGTGGTGCTATCGGAGACGGAACATTTCTTATTAGTGTGTATGCACCACATTATTAGTGATGGTTGGTCAATCGAAGTATTTATTCACGAACTGACCAGCTTATATAATGCTTACACTCAAAATCATCCCGCAAATTTAGCTCCTTTACCGATTCAGTATGCAGATTTTGCACTCTGGCAAAAACAATGGTTACAAGGGGATGTCCTGCAAACTCAATTAAATTACTGGCAAAATCAACTAACAGCTGCACCCCCTTTATTATCGCTTCCCACAGACCACCCTCGGCCTGCGGTGCAAAGCTTTGTCGGTACTCAGCAAGAATTTTCCCTTTCCCCCAAACTTAGCCAAGCTTTGACTGAATTGAGTCGCCAACAAGGGGTGACATTATTTATGACGCTGTTGGCTGCTTTTGATGCTTTATTGTATCGTTATACAGGGTCGAGTGATATTTTGGTAGGAACTCCTATCGCTAACCGGAATCGCGGCGAAATTGAGGGTTTAATCGGCTTCTTTGTTAATACTTTAGTGATGCGGACGGATTTATCAGATAATCCGAGTTTTAGTCAGTTATTAACCCGTGTTCGGGAAGTGACAATGGATGCTTACGCGCATCAAGACTTACCCTTTGAAATGTTAGTCGAAGCGTTGCAACCAGAACGGGATTTGAGCCATACTCCCCTATTTCAAGTCGCTTTTGTCCTGCAAAATACACCTAAGTCTGAGATTGCAATGACGGGATTAACGGTGACAGATTTGCCACCGGAAAATACTACAGCTAAATTTGATTTAACCTTAGCTATGGTTAACACCGATGATGGCTTAAAAGGTGTCTGGGAATATAATACTGATTTGTTTGAGAGTAGCACTATTGAGCGATTATCAGGGCATTTTCTCAACTTATTAGGGGGAATTGTAGCCAATCCTCAAGCGCGGATTTCCCAATTACCCCTATTGACAGAAAGCGAGACTAATCAGTTATTAATTGAGTGGAATAATACTCAAGTTGACTATCCTGAGTATAAGTGTATTCATCAGTTATTTGAGGAACAGGTAAAACGCACACCCGACGCGGTAGCAGTGGTATGTTCAGAGCAAAAATTAACCTACAATGAATTAAATTGTCGAGCTAATCAATTAGCCCATTATTTGCGGAAATTAGGAGTAAAACCAGATGAATTAGTGGGGATTTGTCTAGAGCGTTCCTTAGACATGATTGTGGGATTATTGGCTATTCTTAAAGTCGGTGGAGCTTATGTTCCTATTGAC
>NZ_JADBTR010000169.1:0-18526 GCF_020246065.1 Microcystis sp. M144S2 | reverse complement strand
TTTGTAATATTCCTTGTTGACACCCTTACTGACAAAGAAAAAACTGAAATCAAGTCAGGATAAGGGTTGGAGTGCTTACTGCAAAAATTGTTAAGAAAGATCCCTATAAGGGATAGCTTGATAAGGGGGGTGCCGATAGGGGGGGGATCCCCCTTAATAAGGGGGGCATCTGATAATTTTTAACGCCTACCTACTTAGGGTCAAGTATGCCACACAAACGGCGATCGAGCATTTAATTACTAATCGACAACTTCCCCTAACAAAACCCGACAATACCCCTTTAAAGTCGCCACTCGCTCGCTAATTATCCGTAAACGCTTCTCCCGTCCTTGCCGCGCTGAGGCCAAAAATAACCAGTCCGTCTCCAGCAATCGCCACGATCGATATAGTTCCGTCTGGACCGTGCGCCAACGATTAGCCACCTCTGGGCTAAAATTGTCATCATTTAGTGACAATATCTCCCCTTCTAGACAGGTTTGTAAAGCTTGAAAAGATTGTAACCCCGTGGAAGCATCCCCATCCAGAAGGGCAAGACTGAAATCCTCCAGTTTTCTTAACAAAGATTTGTAGGCTTGATGGTAATTTGTCGGTAGCATCCAATACAAAGCGCGTTAGAATTTGTTACATAAGATTAACGATTTGCCGTCACGGTTGCAAGTCCTCCTCCCGACCAGAGACAAAAACTTAAAAGAATCCCGCCCTTTTCGCCGATCGATCCGATTCCAGTGTTAGAGAGTTAAGTAATCTGGCATCCCTTCGGCCTAATAATTTTCTAGTTATCCGTCTCCACCCCCCCCCTATTATCCCCCCGATCTAACCATGAACGCCATCACTGCCACCCAACCAGAAACCCTCACCGTCCTTCCCCGGGACACGGAACCGAAAAAAGCGTTAGTTTTACCCGATTGGCTGAAAGAATGCCTGATTACCTACGAAAACGACCCCCAGAATCCCGATAGCGGTTTAATCTGTCGGGCCTTTAATTTCGCTCACAAACTCCACGAGGGGCAGTATCGCAAATCCGGGGAACCCTATATCGCCCATCCCATAGCCGTGGCGGGATTACTGCGAGATCTGGGGGGTGATGGGGCAATGATCGCGGCGGGATTCCTTCACGATGTGGTGGAAGATACGGAAGTCACCCCCGAGGAAATCGAGGATAGATTCGGTGTCGAGGTGCGTAATTTGGTGGAAGCGGTGACAAAACTCTCCAAATTCAACTTTTCTAGCAAAACTGAACGGCAGGCGGAGAATTTTCGCCGAATGTTCCTGGCGATGGCTCAAGATATCCGCGTCATCGTGGTCAAATTAGCCGATCGCCTGCACAATATGCAAACCCTCGAACACCTTAACCCGCAACAGCAGCAACGCATCGCCCTCGAAACTAGAGAAATCTTTGCTCCTCTGGCTAACCGTTTAGGGATTGGGCGATTTAAATGGGAATTAGAAGATTTATGCTTTAAATACCTCGAACCCGATGCTTATCGCACCGTACAGTTATTGGTATCGGAAAAACGCATCGATCGAGAGGCCCGCATCGAAACCGTCACTAACACATTGCGGGAAAAATTGCAAGAAATTGGCATAAAAGTTCTTGATTTACAGGGTCGCCCCAAACATCTCTACGGCATCTATCATAAAATGCACAATCAGGGCAAAGAATTCGAGCAGATTTATGATATCGCCGCCGTCCGCATTATCGTCGAAACTAAAGAGGAATGTTATCGTTGTTTAGCCGTAGTTCACGACCAATTTACCCCGATTCCCAACCGTTTTAAAGACTATATCGGTTTACCAAAAGCTAACCGTTATCAATCCCTCCATACCACCGTTGTTGGTTTAAATGCCCGCCCCCTAGAAGTGCAGATTCGCACCCTAGAAATGCACCACGTTGCTGAATACGGGATTGCAGCCCATTGGAAGTATAAAGAAACCGGTTCTAGTCAAACAACTTTAACCGCTGCGGATGAAAAATTCGCTTGGCTGCGTAATCTGCTCGACTGGCAAAAAGACCTTAAAGATGGCCAAGAATACATGGATGGCCTCAAAAATAATTTCTTTGAAGAAGATATCTATGTTTTCACCCCCAAAGGTGATGTGGTAGCCCTCGCCCAAGGTGCGACACCGGTAGATTTTGCCTATCATATTCATAGCGAAGTAGGTAATCAGATGAAAGGGGCAAGAATTAATGGTAAATGGTCAGTTCTTGATGCTCCCTTGCAAAATGGTGATCTGGTGGAAATTCTCACCAGCAAGCATAGTCATCCTAGTTTAGATTGGTTAAATTTTGTCGTTACTCCTAGCGCCAGAAATCGCATCCGGCAATGGTACAAAAAATCGCGCCGAGAAGAAAATATTAGCCGAGGTCGTGATTTATTAGAGAAAGAATTAGGTAAAACTGGCTTCGATGCCCTGCTGAAATCAGAACGAATGCAATCGGTGGCTAAACAGTGCAATTATGTGGCAGTAGATGATTTATTGGCGGCCTTAGGTTACGGCGAAGTTACCCTAAAAAATGTGGTTAATCGTCTGCAAGAAGCAGTTAAAAATCAACAGGAAATTTTAACAGCTAAAAATCCGCCCGATGTCCTGACTGATTCCCAATTGATTCTACCACCTTCTCCCGTTCAAAGGGCTTTACCCGTTAGTAAATCACCGATCGCCGGTGTGGAGGGATTAGTCTATCGTTTAGCCGGTTGTTGTTGTCCTTTACCAGGAGAAAATATTACCGGTATAGTCGCCCACGCCGGGGAAGGTATTGTTATTCACCGTCAGGGCTGCTCGAATGTGGAAAAAGCCGAAGCTGAACGCTTAATTCCTGTTAGTTGGAATCCTATAGATGACCAGGGACGTTATCCAACTTATCCGGTAAATATTCAGATTGAAGTGATCGATCGCGTCGGGGTTTTAAAAGATATTCTCTCTCGTTTAAGTGACCAAAATATTAACGTTCGCAATGCCGGAGTTAAGACTAATTTCGGTAAACCCGCTTTAATTTCCCTGAAAATTGAAGTAAAAGACCTGCAACAATTTGAACGCTGTGTTACTCAAATTAAGCTAATGAGCGATATTTTAAACGTTCGTCGCATCAGTCAGGTGAAAAGCGATCGAGAGTAGATTAAACCTAAAATTGCTGATCATATTCCCCAAACCCCAGAGTGCCTTAGCTTTGGAAGTGGGATGCTGACACTGACTAAAACCACGATGGCAATATCGGCACTTTTTGTCACCGAACAGCGTAGGATCGATAATTAATCTGAGCGCAAAAATCCCTATGTTATTACCCCTACTCTCAGTCATCAGTTTTCTGATTAGTTTTCTGGTGGTTGCCCTGATTAAACAACGTTTTAGCCAACAATTGTTAGATATTCCCAATGAGCGTAGCAGCCATAGTCAACCCACACCTAGGGGGGGTGGACTCGGTTTTGTCGTCGCTTTTGCTCTGACCAGCGGCCTCAGTTATTTTCTCCTTTCTCCTTCCCTACCTCTTATTCCCCTGTGGTTATCCCTGACTCCTTTAATTATTATCGGCCTTCTCGATGATCGTCGCGGTATTCCCTCTAGTATTCGCTATTTAGTCCAGTTATCCTCCGCTAGTGTTGCGGTCACTTTTTTCGGTGCTTTTCCCCAATCGTGGCTATCAGATTTGGGTTTTGGCGGCAAAATTTTGGCTATTATTGTCACAATTATCGGCCTGACCGCAATGATTAATTTTTATAATTTTATGGATGGTCTCGATGGCTTGGTGGCTGGCTGTACGGCGGTACAATTAGGGTTTCTCGCTCTCTATTTTCAGCAACCAATTTTATGGCTTTTAGTGGCGGCCTTAGGCGGTTTTCTCTTCTGGAATTGGTCGCCAGCGAAAATTTTTATGGGTGATGTGGGTAGCACCAGTCTGGGGGCAATTGTCGCTATGGTTTTACTTAATTCCCAGGGCAATCAAAGTCAAGCTTGGTCAGCTTTAACTATCACTTTACCTCTGATTGGTGATGCTATTTATACCCTGATTTGTCGATTATTAAGAAAGGAAAATATCTTCCAAGCTCACCGCAGTCACCTTTATCAAAGATTACAAAAATCTGGCTTGTCTCATCCACAAGTAGCAATTATTTATATGGGGGTAACTCTCCTGATTGCTATTAGTATTAACTACTTAGGAAACCTAGGCGCATGGCTGAGTTTACCTCTGATTCTAGGATTAATTGTTCTCGGAGAAATTTATCTGAACAGGAGAGTTGGCAAGCATAATTTAGCGGTGACAAGAAAAGAATAAATTTTTTATTGCTATGGCTTCTGGGGTAAAATCAAGATAATTTTATACTAAATCCTCTTGAAAGATTATAGGAAACGGAGGGTAAGGAGCAGAAGGAATTACTCAAATAGTTATTAGCGAAAGTCGTTGATTTCAATCAAAAACTGATGGTCTTAATCTGGCAAAAACAGAGCTATTTACCTATTATACCTACTAACCAAGAGAAAAGAAAAAATTAATATTTATCGGCTGGAGTTAGCTGATATGATTAGGGAGATGACTATCATTCCAAAGTCAATGAGCGCAAGAACATTATTCGATAAAGTCTGGGACGCACACACGGTTAAGATTCTTCCCAGTGGACAGACACAATTATTTATCGGACTGCATCTAGTCCATGAAGTCACCAGTCCCCAAGCTTTTTCGATGCTGAGAGAAAGGGGTTTAAAAGTATTATTTCCGGGACGGACTATTGCCACCGTCGATCACATCGTCCCCACCGAAAATCAGGCGCGTCCTTTCCTTGACGATTTGGCCGAGGAAATGATCCGAGCGATCGAAACTAATGTTCAAACCAATCATATTCCTTTCTACGGCATAGGTTCCGGCAATCAGGGCATAGTTCATGTGATCGCTCCCGAACAGGGACTAACCCAACCCGGGATGACGATCGCCTGTGGTGACTCCCACACCTCCACCCACGGCGCTTTTGGGGCGATCGCTTTTGGCATCGGCACTTCCCAAGTGCGCGATGTTCTTGCTACCCAAACCCTATCCCTATCGAAATTAAAAGTGCGTCGAGTGGAGGTAAACGGCGATTTAAACCCCGGTGTCTATGCTAAAGATGTAATTCTCCATATTATCCGTCAATTAGGCGTTAAAGGCGGTGTTGGTTATGCCTACGAGTACGCTGGTAGCACAATTGAACGGATGTCCATGGAAGAAAGGATGACGATTTGTAACATGGCGATCGAAGGTGGGGCCCGATGTGGTTATATCAACCCTGATCAAATCACCTACGATTACCTCAAAGGTCGTGATTTTGCGCCTAAAGACTGGGAAAGTGCGGTTAATTGGTGGGAAAGCATTAAAAGCGATGCCGATGCGGTTTATGACGATGTGGTGGTCTTCGATGCCGGTGAAATCGAACCCACAGTTACTTGGGGGATTACTCCGGGCCAAGGAATCGGGGTTAACGAAGTCATTCCCACTCCCGAAAGTTTACCGGCAAGTGAAAGAGCGATCGCAGAGGAAGCCTATCAATACATGAAACTCACCCCCGGCACCCCGATTAAAGGCACAAAAATCGATGTCTGCTTCGTCGGTAGCTGTACTAACGGCCGGATCAGTGATCTGCGCGAAGCGGCCAAATTTGCCCAAGGTCATCGTGTGGCCCCCCATGTGAAAGCTTTTATCGTCCCCGGTTCCGAAAGAGTCAAAAAACAGGCGGAAGCAGAAGGATTAGACCAAATTTTCCTAGCATCGGGCTTTGAATGGCGCGAGGCGGGCTGTTCTATGTGTTTAGCCATGAATCCCGATAAATTGCAGGGAGATCAGATCAGCGCCTCCTCCTCCAATCGTAATTTTAAAGGTCGTCAAGGTTCCGCTTCCGGTCGCACTTTGTTGATGAGTCCGGCGATGGTGGTAGCGGCAGCAATTAAAGGGGAAGTCACCGATCCCAGGGAGTTGTTACAGTAGTTATCTCAAGGGTGAGATAGGAGGCAGGGGGGCAGGAGTCAGTATTCAGGAGATAGGAGATTGCTTTTATTTATTCTCCCTATCTCTCCCGTCTCCCTTCTCCCTTCTCTACAATAATTACTCGCAACCAGAAATACGTTGGTTCGTATCATACTTTCTGCTTTTTGTCAAAAAAACTTTTTTTTTGCAATAAAACTACACAAAAAAAAGATCATCGTTGTGGGTGAAATTGACTGATTTACCCGTCTTAATTAGGATCACCTTCTAGGTGTGGCAACGGTTTCAACCATTGCTGCCCAAAAAAGCACAGAACAACCCACTATGAAATTCTATCAAATCGCTGTTACCAGCATAACGTCGTTGTTAAATAAAAATCTTTCTCAATTAATTCTTAAGAATTTATAAATATTGCGGAATGTTAATTTAAATATTCTCAAGTTTTTGCAGTAAATCAATAATTTTTACTTATCTTTGTCCAACATTGGGTTAGAAGTCAGGAGTCAGGAGTCAGAAGTCAGGAGTCAGTAGTCAGGAGTCAGAAGTCAGGAGTCAGTAGTCAGGAGTCAGTAGTCAGTAGTCAGTAGTCAGGAGTCAGGAGTCAGGAGTCAGGAGTCAGTAGTCAGTAGTCAGGAGATTATTTTTATTTATTCTTCCCACTTCCCGACTTCCCCACTCCCCCACCTCCCACACCCCACACCCCACACCCCACTTCCCACTCTATTTTAATTTGACTGCCATAATTGCCAAGCTTTAACGAGATTTCCCCCCATCAGGGCAGCCACTGCATTTAAAGTCTTAATTTCCTCACTATCGGGATTTAATTGTCTAGCTTGATCTAAGACTTTTTGGGCCGCTTGCGGTTGCCAATCGTAGAGATAAATAAAACCTTGATAAGCATAATGATAGGGATTATGGGGGTCAATTTTAATCATTTCCTCCGTGGCTTTTATTGCCCCTGCCACATCCTGTTGTAGTACCTTAGAAATTGCTAATCCGTAGGCTAAAGATAATTTATCGGGGGGATTTTGTTGCTGTAAACGATAGGAAAAAGCCTTGTCTGCTTGCAGCACATAATCCTGAATAGAATCGTATTGATTGATACGATTAGTTAACTCAAAAATTGGTTCAATACCCGTTAATCCTTGACCAATATTAGCAGACTTTAAGCGCAATTGGGTCACTAAATCTAATTGGGGCGTTGCTAACTTGGTAACTTGAGGATCGATGGTAATTTGAGCATTAGTTTTAATCGGATAGGTTTCCCCGGTTTCCCGATTGAGATAAACAGCAGATAAGCGATAAACTCCGGGGGTTGCTACCGACTGCATGGCAGTTTTTTCAGTGACTTCAAAACCCTTTTGTTGCTCTTCTGGAGTTAATTTTTTTGCCATTAATCCCCCCATAGCAATACCGTGATCGTGCATCCAATAGTCCTTCCCGTCCACTTCTTGCCAGGTTAAAATTACTATTCCTGACTTTAATTGTTGCCAGTCTCCGGCCCATTTATAAACCACGGGAATGGGTTGATTAGGAGAAGCTTTTTCGGCAATAGCAATCTCTCTTAATTCCACCCGTTTTGGCGCATTTTCAAGGGGGTTAACCGTGACGGAGGGGTCTATTTTACGGTGTAGGGATAGGGTACTATCATCTGGTAGCTGCCAAGTTTTCTCCACTTGGAAATCTGGCCCAGTGGCGACTCGATTAACAATTTTTTTCTGGACATCGGGGACGGAACCCTGTTCACCAGTTTTAGTTAAAAACCAATCTAAAGAATTGACATCCTTTTCGATATCTTCTTCCCGAACTCCCACCTGTCTGCCGGCAACCTGGGAATTATGTTTACCACCGTAGAAAGAGAAGGTATGTTGATTTAATTCGGGGGTGGAAGGTAAAACCCCTAGGGTGCTGCGAAGATAGGGAGAATCGGCTAGAATCTCTTTAACTACTTCTTCGTGCTGCCAACCAGTTTTTAAATAGGGATGGTGTTGTAATTGGGGACTGAAAACGTTAGTAATTATATCTCCCCCCAAGGGGAATAAATTTAAGCTGGTGAGGATAGCGGCAATAGTTATCGTTCCCCAACGGATACTGGGATCAAAACGACCGCGCCAAGATAATAAACCAACGGATAAAATTAAGGATAAAGTCGGTAAAAGCGGCAAAATATAACGAGCATCTTTATTGATATTGAGGGATGATAATAGGTATCCCCCCAGCAGAAAAACTCCTAACCAAATCCACACAGGACGATTAACCTTATCTTCGGTTTTTCTATGACGTAAGGAGATTAATAATCCCACCACGGGAACTAATAACAATACCCAAGAAAGAAAATAGGGTAAAACTTGGGCGTAAAATGTCCAGGCATCTGGACTGGTAAGAGGCGGATCTCCCTCCAAAATCGCCGAATCTACCGTGGCACGTTTGCCCGCAGTTAACATTAATAACCAATTCGTCCGATACCAGGGAAACATTAACCATGCTGCCGTCAAAAAACTCAGCATTAATTGCGCTAGATTGCCCCAACGTTTTCGCCGGAGATTTTCGCCCAATACCCACAAAATCGGTAAAAAGAGGAAAAATAGGGCGGTTTGTTTGACTAACATCCCTAAACCGAAAGAAATCCCGAAAGCGATCGCTTTTAGCCAGCCTTGACCACTAAATCGCCACCATGTCAAGCAAAAGTAAGAAAACGTTACAATTGCCGCTAAGGGAAAATCTAAGAGATATTCGAGGCGATAATAGTATAAACCGGGTAGAAATTGACAGATTAAGACCGCCCAGAGTGCTACAGTCCCATTAAAGAGGATAATTCCCAATCCATACACAGAAAAGAGCAGTAGGGCGCTATAGATGGCCATTACCCACATACCCGCATCAACGCTAATACCAAAGAGATTAAAGAAGGGAATCGTTAAAAGATAGGTTAAAGGGGGAATTTTCGGGGACATTAGCCATAAACCGCGCCACCAATCCCCATCAAACCAGCGCGGATTTTGGAAAGCTTGGGTATAGATAATCCCACCGTTGAGATAATCGGCCTGATCCCAAGCAGGAATAGTATGATCGAGACTAAACCAGAATCTATCGACTAATATCCCCAATATCCAAATAATACTGACAATAATTAATCCCTGTCTCCCCTCTAGCGATCGCTTCAAAATGACTTCTCCCTAGTGCAACTCTCAATTATTCTGCCACGCTCTCAAGCGCCCCTGAAAAAATCGCCAGCAAGAAACACCAGACCGATCGGGGTAAAATAAAGATTTAGTGAAAAATTGTAACAGGAACTTGACAAATGCGAGTGGTGATCGTTGGTGCGGGATTAGCGGGAATGGCAACAGCTATCGATCTAGTCGATGCGGGCTGTACAGTAGAAATCTTAGAATCTCGTCCCTTTGTCGGTGGAAAAGTCGGTAGTTGGGTAGATGCGGACGGTAATCACATCGAGATGGGCTTGCACGTCTTTTTTGGTTGTTACTATAATCTTTTTGAGTTAATGAAAAAAGTGGGCGCTTTTCAATCCCTACTACTCAAAGAACACACCCACACTTTTATCAACGAAGGGGGAAAAATCGGCGAATTAGACTTCCGTTTCGCCGCAGGTGCGCCTTTTAACGGTTTAAAAGCCTTTTTCACCTCCTCCCAACTCTCGGCAGCCGATAAAATCTTTAATTCTCTGGCCTTAGGTACCAGTCCCATCGTCCGCGGTCTGATAGACTTCCAAGGAGCGATGAAAACGATTCGGGATCTGGACTCGATTAGTTTTGCCGATTGGTTTCGTAGCCATGGCGGTAATGACGGCAGTTTAAAAAAAATGTGGAATCCGATCGCCTATGCCTTAGGATTTATCGATACGGAAAATATCTCGGCCCGTTGTATGCTGACGATTTTCCAATTTTTCGCCGCTAAAACCGAAGCTTCCGTCCTGCGGATGTTAGAAGGTTCCCCCCACGAATACCTGCATAAACCGATTATTAACTATCTGGAGGCACGGGGCGCCAAAATCTCTACCCGTCGTCAGGTGCGGGAAATTCTCTATTCTGGAGAGGGCGAAAATCTGCAAGTTAATGGCCTGATCGTCGCTAACGGAGAAACCACAGAAACTATCACCGCAGATGCCTACGTTTGCGCTGGTGATGTCCCCGGTGTTCAGCGTCTTATTCCCCAAGATTGGCGGAAAATGCCGATTTTTGACAATATTTTCCGACTAGAAGCCGTCCCCGTCGCCACGGTACAATTGCGTTTTGACGGTTGGGTGACGGAGTTAAATGATGCCGAAAAACGGCGACAACTGCAAAAAGCGGTGGGAATTGACAATCTTTTGTACACCCACCAAGCGGATTTTTCCTGTTTTGCAGATCTTGCTCTCACCAGTCCTAGGGATTATTATCGCCCCGGAGAAGGCTCTTTATTACAGTTGGTTTTAACCCCCGGGGATCCTTTTATTAAAGCTAAAAATGAAGATATCGCCCAGCACGTTTTAGCGCAAGTCCATCAGTTATTTCCCTCCTCCCGGGAGTTAAAGATGACTTGGTTTAGTGTGGTGAAATTGGCCCAGAGTCTCTATCGGGAAGCACCGGGGATGGATGTCTATCGTCCCTCGCAAGCGACTCCTATCCCTAACTTTTTCCTGGCTGGTAGTTATACCCAACAGGATTACATTGATAGCATGGAAGGGGCCACTTTATCGGGTAAACAGGCAGCCAGGGCCATCTTACAACAGGCCGAGCGCCGGAAATCTTTAGCCACGGTTTGAGCAAACAGCCGGCAATCTCGTCTGTTAAGAAGGGATTGCCTCTAAACTTGTTTTCAGTGGCAAAAGATAACCGCTATAGCTAACTTGGCAAGTCAGCCTCTCAAGCCAAGCTATACAAAAAAGACCGATCGAGCTAGACTCGTAAAAAGATAACTCCATCTAGAAAGCTTACCCTAGACTGGAAAGAACGTCGGAAAAATCTCGTCAGAAATAGGAGTCAATCGAGTTTATGCCAGAGCTTGCTGTATCATCAGAGCTTGATTTCACCAGCGAAACCTATAAATCAGCCTATAGTCGCATTAATGCCATCGTTATTGAAGGCGAATACGAGGCCAATAGCAATTATATTCAATTAGCAGACATCCTCGCCGATAACAAAGAAGAGTTACACCGTCTGGCAAAAATGGAAAACCGTCACATGAAAGGTTTTCAAGCTTGCGGCCAAAATTTGAAAATCACTCCTGATATGGATTATGCCAGAGAATTCTTTGCCTCTCTGCACGATAACTTCCAAATTGCCTACGCAGAAGGTAAAGTTGTCACCTGTTTATTAATCCAATCTTTGATTATCGAAGCTTTTGCGATCGCTGCCTATAATATTTATATTCCTGTTGCTGATCCCTTTGCGCGTAAAATTACTGAAGGCGTAGTTAAAGACGAATATTTACATCTCAATTTTGGCGAAGAATGGCTAAAAGCGAACTTTGAAACCGCTAAAGAGGAATTAGAAGCGGCAAATCGCGCTAATCTTCCCATTGTCTGGAGAATGCTCAATCAAGTCGAGAATGATGCTCGCGTCCTCGGTATGGAAAAAGAGGCCCTCGTGGAAGACTTCATGATTAGCTACGGGGAAGCTTTAAGCAATATCGGTTTCAGCACCCGTGATATTATGCGAATGTCTGCCTACGGATTAACTGCTGTCTAAAGCTTGAGCGTCGAGATTTCTTTTTTTCGCCCTGCTGCCGCTCAACACAGAGCGGCTCTTTTGTGTATTATATTTAAGAGTCTTAACGATTTCTTAGCAATATCCTAATTTTTATCTAGTGCCATCTAGTCTAACGAAAGAACAATCAATGTTTGGTCTTATAGGTCATCTTACCAGTTTAGAACACGCCCAATCGGTCGCCGACGATCTAGGTTATCCTGAATATGCTAACCAGGGATTAGATTTTTGGTGTGCGGCCCCCCCACAAATTGTCGATGATTTTCACGTCACCAGCATCACGGGGCAAACCATCAGAGGGAAATATATCGAATCCTGTTTTTTACCGGAGATGTTGTCGAATCGTTGGGTGAAGTCTGCTATTCGTAAGGTGCTAAATGCCATGGCACTCGCTCAAAAAAGTGGTATCAACATCACCGCACTCGGCGGTTTTTCTTCAATTATTTTCGAGGAATTTAATCTCAAAGATAATCGACAGGTGCGGAATATCGAGCTAGATTTTGGCCGTTTTACCACCGGTAACACCCACACCGCTTACGTCATCTGCACTCAGGTGGAAACCCTCGCTGAAAAAATGGGCATCGATTTAGCTCAATCTACCGTCGTGGTTTGTGGGGCCACCGGAGATATCGGCAGCGCTGTTTGTCGTTGGTTAAATGAAAAAACCAATACAAAAGAACTAATATGTGTGGCACGCAATCAAGAGCGTTTACAATCTCTGCAAGAGGAGTTAGGACGCGGTAAAATTCTTCCCCTAGAGGAGGCTTTACCCCTGGCTGATATCATTGTTTGGGTGGCTAGTATGCCTAAAGGGGTGGAAATTGATCCAGATAAACTCAAACGCCCCTGTATTATTATTGATGGTGGTTATCCGAAAAATTTAGGCACGGTGTTAAATGCCCCCGATATTTCGGTGATTAAGGGCGGCATTGTCGAGCATTCCCTCGATATTGACTGGAAAATTATGAAAATCGTTAATATGGATATTCCCTCTCGTCAAATGTTTGCCTGTTTTGCTGAGGCGATTTTATTGGAGTTGGAGGGTTGGCAAACTAATTTTTCTTGGGGACGCAATCAAATTACCGTCCCTAAAATGGAACAAATCGGTGCAGCTTCCCGCAAACACGGTTTTCAACCTTTGTTATTTTAACTAATATCCCCAACCCCCCACCGACCACGGAATTAGAAGTTTCAGGCGAAAAATAATTAGAGTAAGTGCTTGACTTTAGCGGCGGCTTGGGTTATGCTTGTTTTATAATGGGATGTTTGTGTTTGTCTTCGACTGTTAAATTCCGATTATGAATAAACTCTTTTAAAAATATTATCCCAAAATCTGCCCACAAAAGCAAGCAAAATTTTGCCTTCAATTGTTAAGTTTTGTTAAGAAAAATAACAATAGTGGCAAGGGATAGGACTCCCTTAGCTGATCAGAGGGCTTTTGGGGGAATTATAGAAGTGTGGGACTGATTTTTAGCTTTCTAGCAAAGACGACAAAACCATTAAACCCTATGAAAACTTGGTTAGAAGATCGCGGTATTTTACCCGCTTACGGTGGTGGGGTAATCATTGGCATTACCCTCTGTTTTTTCGGAGCGGCGACCAATACCATGGCGGGATGGTTGTATGCTATCTCTGGCACGACGATCGCTGTTTTAATTTTATCGATAATTCTACCCCGTCGTTCCCTTCTTCCCCTGAAAGTGCGTCGTCTTGCCATTGTACCCGTAAGTGCAGGAGACGATCTTAGTATTAGCCTAGAGATAGAAAATACGAGCAATCAGCCGATAAATCTGTTAGAAGTGACAGATATGCTGCCAATTGTCCTCAATCAGCCAAAAATAACCCCAATAGAAGCGATTGCCCCCAAAAGTAGCCATCGTTGGACCTATTATTTACCCACCAGTAAACGGGGTATTTATCACTGGCAAGAAGTACAATTAAGAACAGCGGCCCCTCTCGGTTTATTTTGGTGTCGTCGTTGTCAGCAAGCAGCGGCTAAAGCTTTAGTTTATCCCCAAGTTTTACCCTTGCAACAATGTCCCCTGATCGATTCCCTCGGTCAAGAGATGGAACAAACATTAGAGAATAATCGCTATTATCAAAGGGCTAGTCAAGGACTTACGCGTAACCTGAGACAATATCGCCAGGGTGATTCTACCCGTTTAATTCACTGGAAAACTAGCGCCCGTTTGGGAGAATTGCAAATTCGGGAATTAGAAGTGTTGACGGGAGGACAGGAAGTGATTATCTGTCTCGATACCCTCTGTGATTGGCAAGAAGACAGTTTTGAACGGGCGATTATTGCCGCCGCTTCCCTCTATTTTTATGTCCATCGTCGGCAATTAAATGTGAAACTCTGGACCGGTGAAACGGGTTTAATTCAGGGGGAAAGGGTCATTTTAGAAACTTTAGCGGCTATAGACGCAAAAGCTAGTCAAAAAAATTCTAATCTGCCTAATTTACCTGTAATTTGGTTGACAAGTAACTTCAATTCCATCGAACAACTCACCCCCGGCAGCCGTTGGTTATTTTTCCTCGCTGCCGATTCCAGCGAGAGTCCTTCACTCTTAATGCGACAGTTTAGCGGATTGGCGATCAAACCGGAAACTTCTCTACAACAACAATTGCAAAAACCCCCTCGTTGAGGAAATTTCCGTTCACAGTCTAGATTGAGAGGAAATTCTCCAGAAAAAAAATACCGGTATCCCCGAAAAAGATGTTATGATAGAAAAGACTCGGACTCATGCGATCGCAACGCCTTAACCTTGTCAGGACCGGAAGGTAGCAGCAATACGGGATGCTTGTGACTGGCGTGATCTCCGGGTCTTTTTGTTGCCTGTGACGGTCGCTGTTGTGAACGCTTTCAAAACTTTTCGATCGCTTACTGCCGAGACTCGTCGTCAACTACTCTTCCTCTTCGTCACGGCGCTGTTTTTCTGGACAAGTATTACCACTCTCCTCCCCACTCTCCCCACCTATATTGACTCCCTAGGCGGTAGCAAACAAGATATCGGTTTTGTCATGGGGGCCTTTGCTATCGGTTTAATTTTATCGCGCAGTTGGTTAGGCAATCTAGTTGATCGCCGCAGTCGCAAATTAGTGGTTTTATTTGGAACTATTGTCGCCGCTACCGCACCCCTCGGTTATCTATTTTTTCGCGATCTTTCCTCTTTATTCGCCGTCCGCGCCTACCATGGTCTCAGTATCGCCGCTTTTACCACCGGTTACAGTACCCTAGTGGTGGATTTTTCCCCCGTTCGTCAACGGGGGGAGATAATTGGTTATATGAGCTTAACTGCACCCATAGGCATGGGAATCGGTCCGGCTTTAGGCAGTTATCTCTACGAATCGATCGGTTATAACGGTTTATTTCTAGTTTCCGCCACCTCAGGAGCGATCGCCTTTCTCCTGGGTTTCTCCATTCAAGAACCGGACTTCAAGAAAAAATTAGCGGAAATGAAGGCAGAAAATCCGACAATTGAGCGCAGTTTCTGGGCATTATGTCAAGAGCGGGCTTTTTTAGTCCCTACCTTAGTTTTTCTGCTGGTTGGTACTTTATTCGGCGGTTTAGTCGCTTTTTTACCCCTGTTTCTCCTCGAAAATCAGATACCTTTCAGTGCTGGTGTATTCTACAGTTATGCGGCAGTATCGGGCGTAATCGGACGTATTTTGTCGGGAGGAGCCAGTGATCGCTATGGACGGGGTTTATTCGTCACTATTAGCGTTTTTTGCTATGGTTTATCCATGTTGGTTCTATCTTCTGCCCGATCTCCTTCGGCTTTAATTTTAGCCGCTATCCTCGAAGGTACGGGAGGGGGGATTTTATTCCCTATGTTACTGGCTTTAATCTCCGATCGCTCTGGGCCCCAAGAACGCGGCCGGGCCTATTCTATCTGTGTCGGCGGTTTTGATGTGGGAACAGCCTTAGCCGGTCCAATTCTGGGGGTTTTAGCAATTTCCTACGAAACTATGTTTACTTTATCCTCATTATTAGCTGTTATCGCTCTCTTTCTCTTTTTTACTCTCTCTAACCCCACTATACGCCATTCTTTTCTCTTCGCTTTCGGTTTAGAAAAAGATCGTTATGCTCTGCGCGGACAAGTACAATAAGGTTTACTGAAAAAGTTTTTCCTAAAGGCAGGGTTATTTAATAGGTTTGAGGTTGAAAATTATCGGGAATATCTAATTCAAATACTTGGTCATGAATCCGAGCCACATAAAGCCCTTCTTGCAGAATTTTTTCGCGTAATTCTGGGGATAAATCCACCACCGCTAATATGCCATAGAGTTTTTTATCTTTGTGTTCAGGAAAAAAGCGGCGAAACCGTTGCAAAATACTTTTTAATTGTGTAATATCTTCCTGTCTAACATGACTTTTAACCTCAACGATATAAGCGGTATTTAGCTCACCATTGGTATAGGCAAGAACATCAATTTCTAGGTGTTGTCCTTCTTTACTGACTCGCACACTGGGACTGATAACTTCCATACCAAAGCGTTGTCTGAGAATCGTTTCCATTGAGGGAAGGGCAAGTCCTTCGGTAAAGCTGCCGAATTTGGCACCGAGTCCCCCAATTTGTTTGCCCAGTTCTTTGAGTTGTTTGTCAGTTTCTTTCTGTTGTTGGGCGTTTTCCTTCTGTTGTTGACTAACTTCCTTCAATAGTAGTTCAGTCTCCTTCTGTTGTTGACTGACTTCCTTGAGTTGTTTGTCAGTTTCTTTTTGAGCGGCAGTTAATTCGGCTAAGAGTCGCCATACGTCTTCGGATGTGGTTGTCATAGATAATTTTTTCCTTCTGATCTGGTCTATTACTATTTTAGTCAATTGCGCCGATAATTCCTAATTTTTAAGCTTCAATGCTCTCTTTTTTGTCCAGTACATCTTATCCCATTTTAAGCGAATACTACCGTGCGATTAGCGTAAACCAAAACGCGATTTTGCAAGTGTAAACGTACCGCTCGCGCTAACACCACCCTTTCTAAATCCTTACCTTGACGAATTAAATCTCCTACGGTATCGCGATGGCTAACTCTGACCACATCCTGCTCGATAATCGGCCCCTGATCGAGATCGGCAGTGATATAATGGGCGGTAGCTCCAATAATTTTTACCCCTCGATCGTAAGCCCGTTGATAGGGATTAGCTCCCGCAAAAGCCGGTAAAAAAGAATGATGAATATTGATAATATTGGGGAAAAAGTTAACAAAATCTGGGGTTAGAACCTGCATATATTTCGCTAAAATCACTAAATCTATCCGGTATTCCCGCAGTAACTCTAATTGTCTGGCTTCCTGTTCAATCTTGGTTTCGGCGGTAATGGGAAGATGATAAAACTCAATACCAAATTGATTGGCAACTGATTGTAATTGTCGATGATTGCTAATAATTAAAGGAATTTCTGCCCTAATTTCTCCCGCCTGTTGTCGCCATAATAAATCGAGGAGACAATGATCCTGTTTTGTCACCCAAATAGCTAGACGCGGAACAGTATCGGAAAAATGCAAAGACCAACTAGCCTGCAAAGGTTTGGCAATAGCGGCGAAAGCTGGTTCGATCATCCCACGGGACAAATTAAACCCTTCTAATTGCCATTCTATCCGCATCAGAAACAATCCCGCCGAAAAATCCGTGTGTTGGTCAGCGTGGATAATATTGCCGCCATTAGCGTAGATAAAATTAGCGATTTTCGCCACCAGACCAATCTGGTCGGGACAAGAAATTAACAAGGTTGCAGTGGCAGCAGTCATAAATTATCGGAGGCAAGAATTGACTTTTTCTACCCCTAATTTATTACAATTTTAGGCACTTCGTCCCTTTGATACACAAAAAAGATCGTTTGTCAACAGCGATCGCCGATTAAATTTCCGGTTAAACTGATAGGCTATTCCCTTGCTCAGAAGTGGCAAAATGCCGCTCGATCAGGGAGGGGACATCTTGGGGATCTACCTGATTATAATGCTTTTTATCGGGCATAACCACCAGATTCGGGCCTTTTTTGCACTGTTTTAAACAGCCAGTTAATTTAATATTCACCGCTTCTCCCAGTCCTTTTTCCTCTAAACCACTCTCTAACCTTTGGCAGACTCTCGCACCGCCATTTTTCCAACAATCGGACTTCTGACAGATTAAGACGGTGGCTTTTTGTGCTTTTGCCGGGGTGACTTCTGGGGTTTTTTCCCCGGATAAATGCTCAATCCCTAGTACCCTCAGTTTTAATTTTCCCTTTTTTGAATAAAGACTACTTTCTCCCGTCACTTTTAGCCATGAGTGGAGAGCAATATTGAGAGGTATGTGGTCTCGCAGTGTTTTTTCGGGCTTAAACCAATATTCTCGTTTATCAACACTGATTCTCAGGTATTTTACCTTATATCCGTCCTTGAGGACAAAACCGAGGAATTGACCGACCACTTGAAAGGGAACCATGGTAGTTACAGATTTTGACATACTTTCTCACTTTTTACTCTCAGATTGCTAATTTTTCTCAAGGATTATACCCGCCAACAGGTTTCCAGCCAAGGGATTAAACAGCCTCGGGAGGCCTCCACCTGTCGCAGGACAATCCACAGCTATAAAAGTTGATTCCGTCCATTGATGCGAACTGGCAAAAGCTGATGGAGCGAGCATTTACATTCAATGTCTAGGGTCTGGAGCCGGTGGTAGAGCTGCCAGCACTCCCAAGCACTAAGAGGGAAGATTTTCCCACCTTCCGATGGCCATTTGTCTATACCCATGGGGCTTTTAATCTCTTCGGGTCTAATTCCCCGCCGCTCGCGGCGTATAATAGAAAAATGAGTGAATACATCCATAAGAGCCATAATGTAAGTGTTTTGCTATATCATTTAGTGTTCCCAGCCAAATATCGTAAAGCCGTTTTCG
>NZ_JADBTR010000168.1:0-21862 GCF_020246065.1 Microcystis sp. M144S2 | reverse complement strand
CCAACGTCCCACCTGACTTTGATCTCTGGTGCGTGCCTGTTGTAAAGCTGACTCTAAAACCGCAAGTTTTAAATTAGGTAAAACCTTTGATATATCAATTCTTTTGCTACCTCGATCGATTATTTCAAAAGCGAATATTTGAGGATCATCTACCTTAACACTCCAGTATTCACTAACCCCTAATTCTTCGTAGAGTAAGCGTTTATTACCTAAGTCATCATTGAGGGTAGATTTTGAGATTTCAATGACTAAATCTGGTGGAGGATACTGATTTAAATCAATAATCGAAGTCCCATTTGGTATCAGATTCGCTTTCTCTCCTAGATAGTAAGATATATCTGGCTGCACTTCTCTAATTCCTCTTTTACGATAAGAACAAGTGGGGAGTCCTTGAAAAGGAATTTCTTTGAGGATAGCGTAGAGACTCACCCCCAAAAAGACAACATGATGATCTCTAGCGTGTTCAAATCCAATAGGAGTCATTTCTAATCGATAATAGCCATTGTAATAATAACTTTTTCCTTGATTCTCTGGGAAGTTTTTAATTGCTTCTAAGTATTCTTCCCAACTAGCTTTAATCCATCGGTCAGTTATCCCCCTAGTTTCTAACTGTTGCATAGTTATCCAGTCCCGCTTTGAACTTTTTCTATAATTATAGCAATTATTGATCAAATCAGAACTAGGGAACCGAGCAAGTATAATGATAGAATAGATTAATTGAGAAAAAATAAGCCCAATTATGACCACAACTTATGATTATATAATTATCGGTGGTGGTATCACCGGTTCCGCCTTAAGCTATGAACTAGCCAATCTAGGCAGTCGAGTCCTCTTATTAGAAAAAGAAACCCATCCCCTCAACGCCACTTTCTACAGTTACGGGGGTTTAGCCTATTGGTCGGCCACCACAGAAATCCAGAGAAAATTATATCAAGAAGGTCGAGAAATTCAGCGCAATTTATCCCAGGAATTGGGCATAGATAACGAATACCGGGACCTAGAGTTAATTCTCACCGTTAACCCCGAAGATGATCCAGCCGCTGTGGCCGAAAAATTTGCTATCTTTGCTATTACCCCCGAAATTCTCGATCCGCAGGCAGCGATCGCTTTAGAACCTCTATTAAATCCCGCAGCTATCTCCGGAGTTTTACGACTGCCCCACGGTCACATCAACGCCGAAAAAACTAATCTTGCCTATCAACAAGCTTTTCTGCGTCTGGGAGGCACGATTATTCGGGAAGCTGTCATCGAATTAATTGAAACTGCATCGAGAATTACCGGCGTAAAAACTCCTAAAAATAATTATTCTGCTGGGGAAACTATCGTCTGTGCGGGGGGATTAACCCGGTCTTTACTGCAAAAATCCGGTATTGCTGCTCCCGTCTATTTTACCCATGCCCAGGTGATCAAAATTCCCCCCACTGAGATCAAATTAAACACCCTAGTTATGCCCGCAATTCCTGCCAGATTGATATTAGAGCAAAAAATCACCCAACTAGAAAAGCAGGGCATTTGGCAGAGAGAAACCCCAGAAATAATTGCCAGTGTTTTAGAAACGGGAGCGGTACAATTCCGGGATCAAAGTCTTTATCTAGGGCAAATTAGCGCCATTATCACCGATCCAGGCGCGATTTTAAACCCTGTGGCGGGGGAAAAAGCAATACGCGCCGCCGTGGGGACATTGCTGCCCTCTTTAGCCTCTCTCCCCGGCAGCTGTCATCATTGCCTAGTGGCCTTTGCCCCCTCGGGACGGCCTCTAGTGGGAGCGATCGCCGATAAACTGGGATTGCAGGTATTTTCTGGTTTTACCAGTACGCTTGTATCGGCTCCGCCCCTAGCCCGACGTTTTGCGCGTCATCTGCTGGGGGAAAATGACGAGATAATTACTAATTTACAAAAGTTAAGAGAGAAATTAACTGATGGTTGCAATTAATCCTAATCGACTTTTTCCAACTGCCAAAGAATTTGGTTTCCCTCGCGTCTGACCCGGGAGATTACCCAATTTCGCCACGGCCAATGGTCGCCGCGACTGGTAACAGCCCCTGGATTAATATCCATTAAATCGGCCACTTCGGCACTGGTAATCAAATAACCGCGATTGGCCACTTCATCGGCAATGCGTAGGGTTTCGATCAGATGTCTTAGCTGGTCAACTCTTTCTCCCCGGGGTAATTGGATTTCATCGCCAGCGCTATTAGGTGGTTCATTCATGGTGATGGTCTGGTCAAAGTTGATTAACAATAAAAATTGTCGGTTAAGGCAAACAATCAAGCTTTCCTCTCGTTATTCTATCGATTCTATCAATAATAGTTGTCATCAAAACAGTCCTATCTCCTTGAATCTTACCGTTACATCTTTACTAAAACCCTAAAAACCTCTTGACAAAAAACACAAAATATAGTAAGGAAATTCAGGGAACGAGGAAAGTGGTTAGCGGTAACTGATAACTGATCACTGATAACTGCTATAAAATTGGACTAGCCTTTTTCCCCAGAAAAAAAATTCCCCCTCCATGACCTTAATCCTCTACAACACCCTCAGTCGTCGCGAAGAACCCTTTACCCCCCTCATCCCCGGCATTGTCTCCATGTATTGCTGCGGCATTACCGTCTATGATTATTGCCATTTGGGTCATGCGCGCACCTGTGTGGTTTGGGATGTGGTGCGGCGTTATTTAGAGTATCTCGGTTATAAAGTGCGCTATATTCAGAATTTCACCGATATTGACGATAAAATTCTCAATCGGGCTAAAAATGAACATACCACCATGGCAGCCGTGGCCGAGAGATTTATCGAGGCCTACTTTGAGGATATGGCAAAATTGGGAGTCAGACCGGCGGACGCTTATCCCCGGGCCACTCATACCCTCGACGGTATCAAGCGCCTAGTCTATGAATTAGAACAAAAAGGCTATGCTTACCCCAGCGATGGCGATGTTTACTACTCCGTCCGTCGTTTTTCCGATTATGGCAAACTATCAGGGCGAAAACTGGATGATCTGCAAGCCGGGGCCAGCGGCCGGGTAGAAACCGACGACCCGGAAGCAATTAAAAAACAAGACCCCTTTGATTTTGCCCTCTGGAAAGGGGCAAAACCGGGGGAACCTAGTTGGGATTCTCCCTGGGGTCAAGGTCGTCCGGGGTGGCATATTGAATGTTCGGCCATGGTCAAAGAACAATTGGGAGAAACTATCGATATTCATGTGGGGGGAAGTGATCTAATTTTTCCCCACCACGAAAACGAAATCGCCCAAAGTGAAGCGGCTACGGGTAAACCTCTGGCCCACTATTGGTTACATAATGGCATGGTCAAGGTGGCAGGGGAAAAAATGTCGAAATCCCTCGGTAATTTCATCACTATTCGCGAGTTATTGGCAAAATATGACCCCTTAGCCGTGAGATTATTAATTTTAGGCGCCCAATACCGCAAACCGATCGATTTTTCCGATGAGGGATTGCAGGCGGCCACTAATGGCTGGCATACTTTACAAGAGGGTTTATCCTTTGGTTATAAGCATCTTCCGCCCGATAATCCCAGAATTACCGACCAAGAGCTAGAAAATCGCTTTCAAGAGGCGGTAAATCACGATTTTAACTTTGCCGGTGGTTTAGCGGTGTTATTTGAAATCGCTAAGGAATTACGCAAGGAGGGTAATAATTTAACCCATGCGGGTAAGACAGACAGCAATCTCGCCCAATTAGCGGTAAAATGGCATACTTTGGTGAAATTGTCTAGGGTTTTGGGCTTAGAAATGGCCGCTGACCAGAGGGAAACCCCTGTTTCTGAGGGAATTAGTGCAGCGGATATCGAAAATCTGATCCAACAACGGACAGAGGCAAAAAAAGCGAAAAATTACGCCGAAAGCGATCGCATTCGCGCGGAATTAAAAGCCCAAGGCATTACTTTAATCGACCAACCCGGGGGAGTGACTAAATGGTTAAGAGAGGGAGACTAGAAATTCTTTGACCACTTCCTCCACTTTGCGATCGCGTCCATCCACCTGATAGTTTAATTTCTGCATAGCTGTGGAGGTAATTTTGCCAGTGAGTTTCGCTAAAACCTGTCGCAATTGCGGATATTTTCGCAAACTATCCCGGTTAAAAATCGGTACCGCTTCGTAGGGAGGAAAATAGCGTTGATCATCTTCTAGGATGACTAAATCTAGCACGGGAATTAAGCCATCGGTGGAATTTCCCGCCACTAAATCCACTTGTTTTTCGGCTAAAGCGCGGTACATTAACCCTAAATCCATCACTTTTGGGGGTCGGGCAAAATTTAGCCCGTAGGTCTTCGCTAATCCCTTATAACCGTCTTCCCTTTCCAAAAATTCATAACCAAAACCCGCTTGCCAATTGGGGGTATATTTAGCCACCTGCGAGAGAGTTTTAAGATTGTATTGACTGGCGGTTTCTCCCCGGATAACAATGGCGAAAGTATTCTCAAATCCTAAACTGGGAAAGACTTCTAGATTAAATTTTTCCGGATAAATCTCTTGCACCTTTTCAAAGACTAATCGGGCATCGTTAAGGGGTTTTTCTTGCAAAATTCCCGTGAAAGCCGTGCCAGAATACTCCACATAACCATCGATTTTACCCGCTTTCACCGCTTCATGACAGATCAGAGTACCACCGAGATTAAATTGACGCTCAACCCGTAAATTCGTCTCTTTTTCGATTTCCTGTGCCAAAATTTCCCCTAAAATCACCTGTTCGGTAAAATTTTTGGAACCGATCACCACTGTGCCGGGGGATGAATGGAAAATTTGAGTCAAGAGGAAAGATAGCAAGGCCAACCCAATTAAACCTAAGCCCCATTGCCATTTAGAGGGCTTTTTCGGTCGTTGCGAAGGGGAAAAGGTCTTTTCTAGCCGACCGAGACTCCAATCGGCAACAAGGGCTAAAAAAGCGGCAGGAATTGCCCCCGCCAAAATTAACTGATTGTTGACCGTGGCAATACCGCGAAAAATAAACACTCCCAAACCACCGCCACCGATGGCAGCTGCGATCGTAGCCACACCGATAGCAATCACCGTGGCAATTCTCACTCCTGCCAAAATTGTCGCCCTGGCCAGGGGTAATTCGATATAGCGCAGGATTTGACCGTCGGTCATGCCTAGGGATAACCCCGCTAATTTTAATTCGGGATCAACTTTTTTGATGCCCAGATAGGTATTTAAAACAATTGGCAGTAAAGTATAGAGAGTTAGGGCAACAATAGCGGGAATTTTGCCGATTCCTCCCAAAAAAGGCACGGAAATTAAAAAACCAAATAGGGCTAAACTGGGGATAGTCTGTAGGGTGTTAACGATCGCTATAATTGGTGGGGCGAGAATAGCTTGACGACTAATCAAAATACCTAGAGGAATCCCGATTAAGCTACCCATAGCCATGGCTATTCCCGTCAAGAAAAGATGCTCTCCTGTGCGAAAAGCGATTTCCCCCGCATAATCTAGCCAAAAACTATCCATAAACTTCTCTTAAAGCTGCTGCTTCATCCTATTGTGTAGAATAAATGGGATCTATTAGTTCCAGTCTTTATTTAAAGATTCTATCATCATCTTGACATTATTTCCTCCCTAAAGACAAATGACTAACAAATTTAATCCTCGGGCTAAAACTGTGGCCGATTGGGCCTATATCGGTATTGATAAACATTTTCATAAAGTTCTTAAACATGAAGCTGGGGTTTTACTCGATCAGGATACGGAAGAATTACATCAAATTCGTGTGGGAATGCGTCGTCTTCGCAGTACCTTAACCGGTTTTGCCCCCGCTTTAACCATGCCGAAATATGCCGATCAAAAACGGGTGGGTAATCTGGGCAGAATTTTAGGAGAATTGCGGGATTTAGATGTGTTAAAAGAGGCTTTTATCGGTCATTATCAGCCAATTTTACCCCCGAAAGAACAGGATTTACTGAAGAAAGTTTTACAAGTTCTCGAACAACAAAGAAAAAAGGCATTTGCTAAGGTAGAAAAGCTGTTAAAGTCCGATAAATTTCTCAATTTTAAGGCAGATTTTGCCAGTTGGTTGGATAATCCCACCTATCAACCGATAGGAAAATTAGATATTGCCACGGTTTTACCAGACTTATTATTACCGCAAGCGAGTCGCTTTTTACTGCACGAAGGCTGGTTAGTTGGGGTAAATTTAGAGGAAGATCAAAAAGTAAGAGAGTTTTCTAGTCAAGAAATTGATGACTTATTGGAAAAGGAAGGATTATTACTGCATGATCTTCGCAAAGAAGCCAAGCGTTCCCGCTATAATATGGAGTTATTTACTCAGTTTTATGGCGACAAATATCAAGAGTACCTAGAAGATATTAAAAACCTTCAAAGTATTCTCGGAGAAATGCAGGATTGTTGTGTTCTCTCGGATTTTCTTAGCCAAATTTTCCCCAATTGTCTCGCCAAGGAAATGCCCACCTTACTCGAAATTTTCCGAAATATCCGTCACCAAAAATGGCAAGAATGGCAACCCTTACAAAAGAAATTCCTTGACGCTGACACCAGAAAAAGTCTGCACCAGACAATTTTACAGCCTATTTTTCGGCCAAATAGTGTAGAATTAGAGACTAATCCAGAATCCTGAGATTAGGAACCGATGAATTTTTTTCAAAAGTTAAACCACGCCATTAGTCAAAACCAGACTCTACTTGTCCTCGGTTTAGATGCTAACCCCGAAATGATGCCCTCCACCCCGGGAGAATTAATCGTTAATTTGGAACGGTGGCTCAAGTTTATTATCGATGAAACTGCCCCTTTTGTCTGTGCCTACAAACCAACTTTAGGCTTTTATCAAGCTTTGGGAGCGGCAGGGTTAGAATTATTACAGCGAGTTTTAACGGCAATTCCCCCTCATATCCCGGTAATTTTGGATGCTAAACACGGCGATATTAATACTAGCAGTGTTTTAGCCGAGACTATCTTTAAAACTTGGCAGGTGGACGCGGTTACTCTCAATCCCTACTCCGGACAGGATCACGTTGCTCCTTTTTTAGTTTACCCCGAGCATGGCGCTTTTATCCTCTGTCATACTTCCAATCAAGGCGCGATTAATCTGCAAGAATTTCCCAGTCGCGACAATCCTTTTTATCTGCAAGTTGTCAAAGAAGCTTGCACTTGGGGAACTCCCGAACAAGTATTTTTAGAAGTGGGAACCACTCAACCAGAGATATTGAAAAAGATTCGCAATTTTGCTCCCGAAAGATTGATTTTATTACGCAGTATTTGGGAAGAAAAAAGTAAATTCTCCGAGTTAATTACTGTGGGTTTAAATAGTCATGGCGAGGGTTTATTAATTCCTGTACCCCAAGACTTTTTATCTCAACCAGATTTGGGAACAAAAGTCAAGGATTTACGAGAGGAAGTCAACAAAATTCAACAAAATCACCAGCAAGAATCGAGCCAAGATGAGACTTGGACTGCTAACGTTTGTCTTTTAAAACAACATCCTCATCAGGATTTAATTCTACAATTATTTGATATTGGCTGCTTGATGTTTGGCGACTATGTGCAAGCATCGGGAGAAACTTTTTCCTATTATATCGATCTGAGAAAAATTATCTCTAATCCTAATATTTTTCAGCAGGTAATTGAAGCCTATGGAGAAATATTAAAAACCTTGACATTTGACCGCATTTCTGGTATCCCCTACGGTTCTTTACCTACAGCTACGGGTTTATCTTTATTATTAAATCATCCGATGATTTTCCCCCGCAAAGAAGTAAAAGCTCACGGCACAAGAAGAGTAATTGAAGGTAATTTTCAAGTGGGGGAAACGGTGGTAGTGGTGGACGATATTTTAATTTCTGGCAAAAGTGCGATCGAAGGGGCAGAAAAGATTAAATCGGCGGGATTATTAGTTAATGATATCGTGGTTTTTATCGACCATGGTGGCCCCGTTAAAGATAAACTTCGTAGCCATGGTTATCAAGCTTATTCGGTTTTAACCCTAGCAGAAATTACCGATACTCTCTACGAAGCGGGAAGACTGACAGAAGCAGAATATAGCTGTTTTTTAAATCGATCCCATTGATATTTAGGGTTTGCGGCAAAAAGTAGGGGCGAAGCATTCGGATAGAATATCTAGGGTTTCACCGATAGGTTATTGCCCGAATGCTTCGCCCCTACAGGACGCGGGCCGATGAAGAGGCCAGGTTTTGAACCACGATTCTCTCAAAATCTTGCACCTGTGGGAGCGAAACAGAACCCTAAAACCCTTACCTCGTCTATATTTCACATTTATTCAGCAAGCTCTACTTAGTTTCTAGCCTTCTTTTTCGGTAGGAGAATCGCCGAATCCTTTCTTGGAGCCTTTTGCCTGTTGCCTTCAGAAGCTGATTACTGATTACTGATCACTGAAAATTGTTAAGAAGCTTGACTGCGTAATACCTTTAGGGTATTCAGGAGCTTGCTTTCTTCCTTTTCCTCAAAAATAGTTAAATCTTCGGGTTTACAACGTTTTATATGCAATTTAATCCCCTGCGCTCCTTCTGTTTTCAAATCTTCTTCGTAACCAGCTTGAGCGACTTCAGCCTCGTCTTTAGCGAGAAAAGGACCGAAATAATAAGTACATCTGGGATAGTCGGTTTTAATCTCGACCCAGTAGGCTAATCCGAACATTTCCAGTAAGCTAATCAAAAATTCTTTCATTTCGTTCCCCATCTAAATCTACTCTGGTGGTTTTGTTACGTTTGTTTACATTTCGCAAACTTCCTTCCTATTCTATTTATACTTTCTCCTTTTGGCTATTGGGAGTGTCAAAAAATACAGATTTTCAATCGGGGGAATTTTGCCAGCGTTGCCGGTAAACCTCGTAAAGAGCCATAGCCGCCGCCACCGAAGCATTGAGACTGGGGGTTTTGCCTGCCAAGGGGATAGATACCAACTCATCGCAGGACTTTTGGGTTAACAGACTCAAACCCTCTCCCTCCGAACCTACCACCAATCCTATCGCACCCGTTAAATTGATTGTGTGTAAGGATTTACCACTTTTTGCCGCCGCGCCGTAGAGCCAAAAACCCGCCGCTTTTAATTCTTCTAAAGCACGATTGAGATTAACCACCCTGGCCACAGGTAAATATTCCAAGGCCCCCGCCGCCACTTTCATCACCGTCGATGTCACCCCAGCGGCGCGACGTTGGGGAATAACCACCCCCTGACAACCCATAGCTTCGGCGGTGCGAATAATTGCCCCGAGGTTATGGGGATCCGTAATACCTTCAGCGATGACGATGACGGGGTGGCGACTTCTGCCCTTAGCTTTTTCGATCAGATCGGCTAATTCGATATAATCATAGGGAGACATCTGGGCGGCGATCCCCTGATGATTGGCCTTACTGGTAATCTGATCGAGACGCAGATCGTCCACCTCATCAATTACCGTGCCGTTGGCTTTGGCCTTTTCCAAAAGGGTATGATAACGGGGATCGTAACGGAGTCGATTGACCACCCAAATCCGATTCAGTTGGCGCTCCTCTTCCATGGCTGTTAAAACCACCCGGCGACCGTAGAGCAGATCATCAGCTTCTTGGTTTTCTGGAGTTACTGCTGGGGATTTAGCCAGAATTGGCCCGGTTTTTGGCCGCGAGGGCCGGCGAGAATTACGATTATCGGACTTGTCACGAAATGGTCGATCGCTCATGGTTGCATGGATTAAGAGTAAAGTCGGGAATCTTCCCTGAGGGCTATAATTCTAGTTTTTCTAATAGTTGATGTAATCTTGAGGGGTCTTGCAGATAAAGATAGCCGAACAGGGTTTCTAAACTGCTGGCCTGCTGATAGACTTGGGCTGTCAGACGACGGCGTTTTCCCGTGACCGCATTGCGTCCCCGGCGCAGAATTTCTTTTTCTTGGTCCGTCAGATAGGGCTGCAGTTGTGCTAAATCTAAAGCCTGTTGTTCGGCCCTGACTTTGCCCACCACCTGAGCGTGATAGTCCCCGAGACGCTGGGGCGGCAGTAAATAATAGGTGCGGATGTATAATTCATAAACAGCATCCCCCAGATAGGCCAGAGAAGCAGGCGATAATCGGTCAAGACCCTCTAGGATTGGTGAACCCTGGCCACTGACCTGTAAGCGAAGTTTTTCGAGAGGAGATTCCACGATTTACGCTTTTTCTAGATATTCGATCGCCGCTTCCAGGGTGGGTTGCAGGGAAAAAAACTTCTCCAATCGCACCAGTTTTACGGTTTGAGTTACCCGGGGATTGGTAACAATTTGTAAACTGCCCCCTTCGGTTTTGGCCTTTTTCACCAATTTTACTAAAGCCCCTAAACCGGAGCTATCGATAAAATCAATCTGAGCGAGGCTAATAATCACATCCTTGGGACCTTCCTCCACATAGCCTTCGATCACCTTACAAAAAGTCGGTTCGGAAAAGGCATCTAAAAGACCCGTCAAACGGAAAATTTGGTACTTATCTCTGACCTCACGCGTGCCTCGCAAGCTGACAGTCAAGTTAATTGCTTCTGGAATAATCGCCTCCTAGCCCTAGGGCCGTAAAAATCAAAACCCTAGTATATCCTAAAAATTTACGACCGATCCTTTTTTGCTTGCCGCATTAAATCAACAAATTTGCCAAACAGATAATCGGCATCGTGGGGGCCAGGACTGGCCTCGGGGTGGTATTGTACCGAGAAAAAGGGCAAAGACTTGTGTTTTAAACCCGCTACGGTGCGATCATTGAGGTTGAGATGGGTAATCTCCACTTGCGGATTTAAAGATGCTTCCTGCACGGCAAAACCGTGATTCTGACTGGTAATTTCCACCTGTTGCTGCAGTCCACAGGGTTGATTTAACCCGCGATGGCCAAATTTTAGTTTAAAGGTTTCTGCTCCCAGGGATAGCCCTAAAATTTGATGACCCATACAGATGCCAAAAGTGGGTTTTTCCCCTTGCAAAAGTTGCTTGGCTAGGGCAATTCCTTCGGTGACAGCCGCCGGATCTCCCGGTCCGTTAGAAAAGAAAATACCATCGGGATTATAGGCGGCGATTTTTTCCGGGGGAGTGTCAGCGGGAACCACGATCACCCGACAACCGTAGCTGGCTAAACGCCGGAGAATATTGCGTTTGATGCCAAAATCGATCGCCACCACCGTTAACGGTTCTTGATCCCTATCAATTGGCGCAAATTCCCAAGCGGACGGGGTGGGAGTCGTCCACTCGTACACTTCCTTGGTGGTTACTTCCTTAACGAGATTTAACCCGGCCATACTGGGGGCCGCCTGCACCAACCGCAGTAAATCATGATAATCGAGTATTTCCGTAGAAATTGCCCCATTCATCGCCCCAACCGAGCGAATTTTGCGGGTCAGAGACCGGGTATCGATGCCATAGATGCCAATAACATGATGAGCGGCCAGATAATCCGGTAGGGATTGGCTAGAACGCCAATTACTGGGCCGGTGGCAGATATTTTTGGCGATCGCTCCTTTCACCTGGGGACGAATTGACTCCTCATCCTCGGAGTTAACCCCCGTATTTCCCAATTCCGGATAGGTAAAAGTGACGATTTGACCAGCATAACTGGGATCGGTGAGAACTTCCTGATAACCGGTCATCCCCGTGTTAAAGACAACTTCGCCGACGGTGGTTCCCTTGGCCCCGAAGGAATAACCCTCGTAAACCGTACCATCGGCCAGAACTAATAAGGCTTTTTGACTAGCAGCACTTGATATCATCGTCAATTTTTTAATCTTGAGTAGTGGTGAGAAACAGAAGTCAAGGATAGACTAGAACAGGGACTAGAAAACGAATTGCTTAGTTTTAATTGGCTAGAGCGTTTTATGATTAAGAGTACGTCCGCTCAAAGACAACAGCTTTCCCTGACTAGCCATCGGCAAAATCCTATCGCTTAAAAAATAACTATATAAGTAATATGAGTCCAAGAAAACTGACTGATGCCACGAAAAAAGAAATTCTTAAGCTTTATCGGGAAACGGAGGCCACCACTTCCACGTTAGCCGAGCGTTATGGAGTGAGTAGTTCTACGGTCAGTCGTTTTCTCAAAAATTCTTTTTCTGGCGAGGAATACGAGCAGTTAATCCAGAAAAAACGCTTGGCCCGTAGTCCTCGTGGCCTCGATGAGGAGGAAGCAGCAGCGGATTTACCGGAAAAAGCGATCGAGGTGATTAGTTTTCGGGCAGCCCACATCGCAGCTAAGGATGAGCAGGCTTTTCAGCAACCGATCGCTGTTGTGGAACAATTAACCCTGTTAATGGATACCTCTTACCCGCCAGAAGCGGATAATTCGGAAGAAACAGAAATTAATGGCGATAAACCCCTAGAAAACGCTAATTTAAACGAGTTTTTCGTCGAAGCTATCGAGGAAGAGGAGGAGGAAGATGAGCTTGACGAGGATTGGGATGAAGAGGAGGATGAAGATGAAGATGAAGATGAGGAGGAGGGGGAACTAGCGGGCAGCTATTTAGGCCCGACTATCGTTAAAACCGCCCAATTACAGATATTACCCCTCTCGGCGGCGGCTTTTCCCAAAACCTGTTACTTGGTGATTGATCGCGCTGCCGAATTAATCACCCGTCCCCTCAAGGATTTTGCCGAATTGGGTAAGGTTCCCCCTCAGGAAATCCAGCAGCGCACTCTCCCCATCTTTGAAAGTCATCGCATCGCTCGTCGTTTCTCCAAGCGCAAGGAAAAAGTGATTAAAGTTCCCGACGGTCGCCTGATCGAAAAAGCTCACGCTCAACTGGAAGCTAAAGGGATCACCCGTCTGCTCATGGATGGTCGTATCTACGCTTTAGAGTAGGGAATTAGCGGGTTAGCAGGGGGTAGGGTGTGGGGTGTGGGGTGTAGGGTGTGGGGTGTGGGGTGTGGGGTGTGGGGTGTGGGGTGTGGGGTGTGGGCTTCGGCCGTGAGCTCAGCCGAACGGGTGTAGGGTGTGGGGTGTGGGGTGTTGGAAGAATAAATAGAAATAATCTCCTGTCTCCTGACTCCTGACTCCTGACTCCTGAATACTGAATACTGACTCCTGACTCCTGACTCAAGGCTGACGGCTGACGGCTAAAAAGCTGAATAATCGAGTTTGAACAATAGATAAGTTTTTTAACAAGAGTAGTTTTAGATACTAATTACCCGATGGACTGGGGTAGAATTGGGGAAAACCAGTCAAACTGTTTTAGCCAAGCTATTTAACTATGATTAAAATTAACTTGCTGTTCCGGTTATCTTCTCTTAAAAAATCGATAAAAAACTTTACATAAACTCAAAAGAGAGGCTCGTAAATTTCTCATCTAAAAGCTTAGTGAGTTATCAGACAAAGTTTTTAGGCACTTTTGTTGATTACTTCTTAACCACCATCTTAAAGTAGAAGAAGGGAGATGAAAGTTAATCAGTTACTAAGACTCTACGAACAAGGAGAGCGGGATTTTTTAGGCATTGACTTGATGAGTCTAGACCTACAACAAGTGACTCTGATTGCTGTCAATTTTGCGGCGGCCAATTTGCGCGGAACTAATTTGAGTCGCTCTTTTCTGACTAAATCAAATCTACGGGGAGCGAGTTTGAATTGGGCGAATTTAACCTATGCCAAATTAAGTCAAGCGCAATTAGTGGAAGCGGACTTAACCAAAGCTAATCTCACCGGGGCCTTTATGGTACAGGCAAACCTGCGTAACTCGCGATTAAGTGGGGCGGCTCTTTCCCATGCTAATCTCCGGGGGGCGAATTTATGCGGGGCGAATTTATGTGGGGCGAATTTATACTTAGTTAATCTCTTGGAGGCAACCCTAGATAAAGTCAATCTCAATTGGGCTAATTTGCAAGAGGCGCGGTTAAGTGGCGCTAAATGTCGTCAGATTTCCGCAAGGGAAGCCAATTTTAGCGGCTCTTTTCTTAAAGAGGTGGACTTTCAGGGGGCTAATTTAGAAAGGGCTAATTTTAGCGAGGCACGTCTGACGGGTAGTGATTTACGCGGGGCCAATTTAGCGGGTGCTAATCTAGCGGGAGCTCGTCTACAAGAGGTAAATCTACAGGGAGCGGACTTGAGGGGTGCTAACTTGACGGGGACTTGTTTTGAGAGCGTCACCGGTTGGACAGAAACCGCCCAAGAAGATGATATTTTTCCCCTAGACTGGTTTCAGCCTCGTTTTGCCACTTAGGGTTTGCGGCAAAAAGTTTTTCGTGGGGGCAGAGTGTGGGGTGTGGGGTGTGGGGTGTAGGGTTTTACCGATTTTGAGGTAGTCAGTTACCTAATTTTCAGGGAAAAAGTACCTGAATTTTACCCCCGATCCCTCCAATGGCCGGCACTTTTTGAGGTCAAAAAAGTCTAAAAGCCTTATCCAACAAGGTTTTTAGATTTATTCAGCAACCCCTACATATATCTGCCGAAAGCCCATCCTTTTCCTATCAATTAACGATTAGCTGGAGTGGTTAATCTTTGCTTAGGAATGGGGATTGGGGGAGCATTATTCGGCTCATCCTCGAAGGGTAAAGCAGGGGGAGGAGTGGTAGCGGTGGGAGATGGTGCTGGAGATGGACTGGGATTAACGGCAGCGGGGGGACTTTTCGGGGTGACGACGGGTGCGGGAGAGCTAAAACCAAGGAGAGCTTTGCCAAAGGGAAAAACATTAGCCCAGCGTTGAATATTAGGGTTGCCAAACCAATCTTGACGGGATACCTTCACCGAGAGGAGAGGTGCGATCGCCCCTGATTTTTCGGCCGTTATCAATAAATCAATTTTATTAATACCCTGTTGTTGATTAAAACGACTGATGATAGTTTTCTCGGCTAATTGCGATGCTCTAGTCAATAATCCTTCGTAGGATTCTCCCTGTTGAACTGCGATGGGAAGATTAACAGTGGATTGAGCAAAAACCACATCAACGGCGATAATTCCCGTCAGCAGCGTTAAAACAGTAATAGACTTGTACATAGGACAGACGGTTAAACAGGCACTCCCTCGCTAGGGTCGGGATCTTCCCTGTTAGAGTTCCCTGATCGCTTTCTTAAATTACCATGACCGCTCTCTGGCCACAATTGAAATTTTTCGGTAGCGAAATCGTCCTTAGTCCCTAGTAATAGGCAATAGGGGAATAATTGGGGCTGGCTGAATAAATCTAAAAACTTTGTTGGATAATATCTTTAGGCTTTTTTAAATCAAAAAGTGACAGCCATTGGAGTAATCGGGGGGAAAATTCAGGTACTTTTTTCCTGAACATGGGTAAAACCCCACACCAACGAAAAACTTTTTTAGTATAACCTAATTATATTTGGCTATATCGACCAGAGGTTGTTAATTATGACACAAACTAGCGAAACCGTTACCTATTCCCTTGAATCTGTCCTAAAAGAAATTAAAGATAGTATTAAAGAGGTTAATCAGAAAATTGACTCTCTCCAAAGAGATATGGGTCAGAAAATAGATTCCTTTCAGAGAGATGTGGATCAAAAATTTGACACCCTGCAAAGAGATGTGGATCAGAAAATCGACAATCTCCAAAGAGATATGGATCAAAAATTTGACAGTCTCCAAAGAGATATGGATCAAAAATTTGACAGTCTCCAAAAAGACGTTAATGATTTAAAGGTGGAAGTCACGGAAATCAAGGGAGATATTAAAACTCTTGATCAGAAAGTCGAAACAATGGATAAACGACTAGAAAAAGTTGAAGATAGTTATACAATCCTAGTTAAAGATATTGCTGACTTGAAAGGGTTTAAATCCCTGATTATCCCCATGGTTGTGGCTTTTTTAAGTGCCGTGGTCACTTTAGGATTGCGTGGCTTTTTTCTTGGTAATAAACCTTAATTTTTTATTTCAAGAAAGTAGTTATCTGTAAGAGGGTTTTAATTATGACACAAACTAGCGAAACCGTTACCTATTCTCTCGAATCTGTCCTGACAAGGATCGAGAGTAAAATCGACAATCTCCAAAGAGATGTTAATCAAAAATTTGACAGTCTCCAAAGAGATGTGGATCAGAAAATTGACAGTCTTCAAAGAGATGTAGATCAGAAAATCGACAATCTCCAAAGAGATATGGATCAAAAATTTGACAGTCTCCAAAAAGATGTTAATCAAAAATTTGACACCCTGCAAAGAGATGTTAATGATTTAAAGGTGGAAGTCACGGAAATCAAGGGAGATATTAAAACTCTTGATCAGAAAGTCGAAACAATGGATAAACGACTGGAAAAAGTCGAAGATAGTTATGCAATCCTAGTTAAAGATATTGCGGACTTGAAAGGGTTTAAATCTCTGATTATCCCCATGGTTGTGGCTTTTTTAAGTGCCGTGGTCACTTTGGGATTGCGCGGCTTTTTTCTTGGCAATAAACCCTAAATTTATCAAGGAATATTGTTATCATCAAGTTTATTTTTTACTCTACCAATAAAATCTATGAGTTTTTGTATTAATCCTCATTGTCCCAAACCGAAAAGTATCACGGAGAGTCGTTACTGTCAATCCTGCGGTTCCGACTTGCTTTTAAATGGTAAATATCGAGTCACAAATTTATTGAGTGCCAAAGGTGGATTTGGTAATACCTATGAAGTGATAGATGAGCGTAAAATACCCAAAGTATTAAAAGTTCTTACCTACGATTCCAGCAAAGCTATTGATTTATTTCAACAGGAAGCCAATCTTTTAAAACAATTAAATCACCCCGGTATTCCCAAAGGAGAAAACTATTTTATTTATCATCCCCGGGAGAGTCAAACTGCTTTACACTGTTTAGTTATGGAAAAAATTGCCGGTATTGACTTAGAAGAACATCAAAAACAAAGAGGATTTAAACCGATTGATTATAATCTCGCTTTGGATTGGTTAACTCAGTTAGCTAATATTCTCCACGAAGTTCATAAACATAAATTCTATCATCGTGATATCAAACCCTCTAATATTATCTTAAAACCCGATGGTCAATTAGTTTTAATTGATTTTGGAGCAGCGCGACAAGTCACTAAAACCGTCCTAGCAGGAGGGAAAAATACAGGAATTTATACCCCTGGATATGCTCCTCCTGAACAATCTCGTGGTCACTCTGTCCCCCAATCAGACTTTTATGCTTTGGGCAAAACTTTCGTCTTTTTGTTAACCGGTAAAGAACCCAGTGATCCGAAAATTTATAATATTAATACAAATGAATTTAACTGGCGTAAATATGCCTCAAATATCCCTTCTCGATTAGCAGATTTTATCGATAATTTAATGGCAGAAAAACCTATTGATCGACCTAAAGATACCAAAACTTTGCTAAAAATTATTACCGATATTAAAGCTAATCTCCATCAAACTAAAAAAACTAAAAATTCTCCTCCCGAAAAAACTCAAGTTATTCTTATTCGGAATTCTGTATCTATTCCCGATTTACTTTCTTCCAGTTATGCTGGGTTTTGGCTCCGTTTAAAAGCTTCTTTAATTGATTCTTTTATCGTTATTATTATCGCCGCTTTATTAGGTGGTTATATCTGTTTTCGCTTACAACAATGGTCAACTTTTCAAGATTTAAATCTTAATTTTGATATTCCCAAAGAAATCTGGGTTTACTATGCCGCAGGATTAAGTGCAGCTGGAACAACAATTATAGGTTTTGCTTTATTTATAGCGGCAATTATCTATAATATTCAAGCCAAACTTAACTTTACTCACGAACATATTGCCATTCTGACTGCTCTTGGTTTAGGAATAGTTATTAAATGGTTATATTATGTTTTCTTAGAATATCTTTTTAAAGCCACTATTGGTAAAATGTTTTTTGATTTATCCGTCACCGATAGCCAAGGAAAACGCATATCTTTTGCAAGAGCCAATCGCCGCTACTTACTAAAATTTATCTCCACTGCTCCCTTATATTTGGGCTTTTTACTGGCAGCCTGGACAAAGAAAAAACGCGCCCTTCATGACATGATTTCTGGTACACAAATCCGCAAGAAAAAGTAACCAGATACTATAAAAGTAGGGAGATGAGAGCGGTTAAGATAGGAGAAAATTAACTACAATAGGGACAAGATATTCCTGCTCGGTAATTGGGGGATTGTTTATCTTTTTCATCGATGGGATGACCGCAAGCGGGACACATTTCATAATGTCCTACCTCTAGATTAGCTGTTAGGGCCACTCTTTGATCGAAAACAAAACATTCTCCTTGCCAAAGACTCTGATCGGGACTAACTTCTTCTAAGTATTTCAAAATACCTCCCTCTAGCTGATAAACTTGAGAAAAGCCTTGATTTAATAAAAAAGCTGCCGCCTTTTCACAGCGAATTCCCCCCGTACAAAAAAGAGCTATTTTTTTATCGTTAATACTATCAAAATTGTCGTGAATATACTCGGGAAATTGGCGAAAATGCTGGATTTCTGGGTTAAGCGCTCCCGCAAAAGTACCGATCGCCACTTCATAATTATTACGCGTATCGATAACTACCACGTCCGGCTCTTTCAGCAATTGGTTCCACTCTTCAGTTTTGAGATGAATTCCTGTTTTTTCGAGAGGATTAGCCTTGGGTTGACCGAAAGTCACAATTTCCTTTTTTAAGCGAATTTTTAAGCGTTGAAAGGGCAAATAATCACAAACAGACTCTTTCACCTCTAGATTAGCTAAACGAGTATCGGTTTTTAACCAACTAATCACCTCGGCGATCGCTTGACGGTTCCCGGCGATCGTTGCATTAATCCCCTCGGCTGCCAGAAGAATAGTTCCTTTAATTCCTCTTTCTTGGCAGTATTTTTGTATTTCTGGCTGTTTTTGACGATAATCTGACAAAGCCACAAACTGGTAAAAAGTGGCGACTAGATAAGACATGGCAGGCAAGGGAAAAATTAACTTGTAATATTTTTCACTATAGGTTATAATAACGAGAGTGTCTCAAAAACCAGATCGGGGGTTTAGCTCAGTTGGTAGAGCGCCTGCTTTGCAAGCAGGATGTCAGCGGTTCGAGTCCGCTAACCTCCATAGTTTCCCTTTTGCCTAGTGATTGGCTCAAGTCTTTTTGAGGAGACAATTAGCTAGGGTTTGCCGAAAAAGTTTTTTGTGGGGGCAGGGTGTAGGGTGTAGGGTTGAGAGGGAGTCGTCTCGGAGTCTCCCGAAAACTTCCTACCTCACCATTAAGATAACTGCTATCAATAATGTCTCGTACCTATCAAGCTACTGGAATCAATCTGCAAGGAATGGCCTTCGGAGAAGCCGATCGCCTCTTAACTATTTTGACCGCCGAATATGGTTTAATTAGAGCCATCGCTCCTGGTGCGCGCAAGTATAAATCTTCCCTACGGGGTAGAAGCGAACTATTTGTGGTCAATAATCTGTTAATAGTCGCAGGAAAATCCCTAGATAAGGTCGTTCAAGCTGAAACTATCGAATCTTATCCCAAATTAAGTCAAAATCTCGCCAAACTCACCGTTAGCCAATACCTCTGTGAACTGGTTTTGGCGATCGCACTGAGCGAACAACCCCAGAGGGAATTATACGAATTAATCTGCAGCCATCTGGCCAGAATTGAAGTCCTCGACGAAAATCAGTACATACTTCCCTACCTTTGTCAAGCAATTTTTCATTTCTTAATAATTGCCGGCTTAGTGCCGCAAGTCCATAACTGCCTGTTGACGGGAAAAGCTTTAATTGGGGACAATTGCCTAGGATTTAGTTTCGAGGCAGGGGGAATAATAGATCTAGCTGCCCTCACAGAAACAATCAACCCGCCCAAAATCGATAGTAAACTGACGCCGCAAGAACTGCAATTACTGCAATGCTTAGGAAAACCCGATTTTCCCCCAGAAGAAAACCCTGCCTCAGAACTAGCTTGGATTAACCTCGATCGCCTGCTGCGCCGCTATACTCAATATCATCTGGGAAAAACTTTTCGCTCCTCGGCATTAGTTGAGGGTTTATCTCCCTTAGAATTTTAAACAGATAGCAAAAATCATCATAATGCAACTGTTTGACTCAGAAACTAGCGACGCTAATTCTAGCGACTCCTCCACTCCTGTTTTTAATTCTTCCGATTCCTCACCGAGGCAATCCGACGCAGAAACCATGAACCGCTTGCCTAAACGTGCGCCCAAATCCAATCCTAGTCAGGGTTTTGCCCCAGTGCTAAAAAACCCGCGCTTTCTCACTCTCTGGGCGGGGGGGATTTTTTCCCAATTAGCGGATAAATTCTATTTAGTCCTGATGATCTCCCTAATTGCCACCCATTACCAAAAAGCCGATCAGTCGATTAGTGGCTGGGTATCGGCGATAATGATTGCTAATACAATTCCGGCGGTGTTAGTGGGTTCGGTGGCGGGTGTATATGTTGATAGATGGTTAAAAAAACAAGTTTTAGTTATTTCTAACCTTTTACGCGGGGCTTTTGTCCTCCTCATTCCCCTATTATTATGGTTAGTGCGCGAGCAAACTTTAGCCGTTCCCCTCGGTTGGTTGCCTGACGGTTTAAGAAATTGGCATTACCGGCTACAAGGAGAATTTAATTTACCCTTCGGTTTTTTCCTGTTGTTAGTCATTACTTTTCTTGTCTCCACCTTAACCCAATTTTTTGCCCCCGCCGAACAATCTACCCTGCCATTAGTGGTAAAACGTCGTCATCTTCTACCGGCTAATTCCCTCAACACTTTAACCACCATGGCGGTATTAATTATCGGTTTTGCCATCGGTGAACCTCTATTAGCTTTTGCTGATAGCATTTTCGGCACGAGAGCCGGACAATTTGATATTGGCAAAGTGATGATTGTCGGTGCTTTTTATATAATTGCCGGTTTAATTCTAATTATCCTGCGAACTAACGAAAAATATGTTATTCCTACCGCAGAACAGCCCCATGTTTGGGAAGATATCCGCGACGGCATTCGTTACCTCAACAAAAATCATAAAGTTCGTAACGCTCTGATTCAGTTAGTCATCTTATTCTGTATTTTTGCCGCTCTATCAGTATTAGCCGTCAGTATGGCGGAAAAACTACCCGGGTTAAAAGCTTCTCAATTCGGCTTTTTATTAGCCTCCTGTGGTGCAGGAATGGCAGTTAGTGCGATTACTTTGGGTTATTGGGGCCAAAAATTCTCCCACACCCAATTAAGTCTCTGGGGTTCCCTGGGTATGGCGGCAGCTTTAATCGGTTTATCTCTAGCCACAAAGAGTTTAATTTTAGCCTTCGCTATGACCGCTTTATTAGGGATTTTTGCCGCTTTAGTCGGGGTTCCCATGCAAACTACCCTACAGGCAGATACACCCCCCGAAATGCGCGGTAAAGTCTTTGGTTTAGAAAACAATGCCGTTAATATTGCCCTCTCTTTACCCTTAGCTGTCGCGGGTATCGCCGAAACTCAATTCGGACTCCGACCAGTATTATTAGCTTTAGCAGTTATGGCAGTTATCGGCGGCGGTTTTACTTGGTATGTTTCTCGCAATTTATCTAAAGATTAGCGAAACTTTTCAGTTAGGAGTTAGGAGTCAGGAGTTAGGAGTCAGGAGTCAGGAGATTGAATAGAAAACGGGTTTCTTGAAGAAACCCGTTTTCTGGATCACCCTATTGCCGAGAAAGAGCGAGCCAAAGTTAAAGCGGAATGTCTGCGCTTGTTAATTACTTTAAGGTTAGATCCTGCGAGAATGCAATTAATTTTTGGATTCATTGATACTTATCTCAATCTAAATCCGGTCGAAGAGATACAATTCCAAGAAGAGATTAGCACATTTAGTCAACCCGTACAGGAGGGAGTTATGCAAATTACCACCAGTTGGATGCGTCAAGGTATCGAACAAGGTATCGAACAAGGTATTGAACGCGAAAAGACATTAGATCTCTTGCATAAGTCTAGACAAAATAGGATAAAATAGTCCAAGAGTTAAGATTGAAAGATGACTTACGAACAAGTAAAAACTTTAAAGCCAACAGAGTTCAAACGCTTGTGT
>NZ_JADBTR010000167.1:0-2860 GCF_020246065.1 Microcystis sp. M144S2 | reverse complement strand
ATAAGGCCGGTCATATCTGTAATGTGGTGGGAATTTTAGGTAAGCATTCTATGGCTATGGCTGCCGCTTATTGTGCTTCTAAATACGGGGTGGTCGGTTTTAGTAAATGTTTGGCCGATGAGTTAAAACGCTATGGTATTAAAATGACTTTATTCTATTTTGGTGGTGTGGATACTCCTTTTTGGGATCAGGTGAGCTTAAAAGTTGATCGCACTAAAATGTTAACCGCTCAAACCGCAGCCGATGCTATCTATTTTGCCATGAATGCTGAACCCCAAGCCGTCCCCATGGAAATTAATATTCAACCCGATAGTCATCTCTTTTTTTAGTCGTCAGGAGTCAGGAGTTGGGGTTGGGTACATCTCATTTTTGTCAATCTACTAAGTTGGGATTTTTAAAGGGAAACTTTCTTGCTACTAAAATCGGGTGTTACTTCTGGTTTTATCACTCAATCCAAGCTTTTGGGGGGTTCTACCCCCCAAACCCCCCGTTGGGGGCGTGGCGCCGCCCCCAAACCCCGGAGCGCATTAGTTTCTCGGTGGGATGCTTACACGCAGCTGCTGATATATCTGTAATAATCTAAGGGTCACTGATAATTGCTGATTGTTGGTGTTTCTGCAAATGTGGGATGCAGCCGTTGGGGTTTTAGGGTTTTGGGGTATTAGTTGAAATTCCCCTATCTCCCCACACCTCACACCTCACACCCGACTTCCCACTTACTAACACTCAACCTTTTTTTTTACTTTATCTATGTTTATTGATCATATTCATTTTTATGTAGAATCGGCCAAAAAATGGCGAGATTGGTTGGTGCGGGTGATGGATTTTCAGGCGATCGCAAGTTTAGTTAATCTCCACACGCACACGGAAATAGTTGGCAATGGAATCCAAAAAGATAAAACTAAACAGATTATTTTTATCTTATCTTCTCCCTTAAATTCCCTTAGTCCCGTGGCAGAATTTTTAAGTAAATATCCTGAAGGGGTGGCGGATGTAGCTTTTCAAGTCGAGGATTTAGATAGTTTAGCTAGGAGAATTAAACAGGACATTTTTATTGAGGAAACTGTTTTGGCTAGGGGTAAGATAAAAAGCTGTCAAATCTCTAGCATTGCTAATCTCAAACATACGTTAATTGAAAGACAGGGAATCACGCCAATTTTAGCCTATCCTAATCTAATTGAGTATGATAGTAAGGAACAATATAATCAGGATATTCTGGCAATTGATCATTTAGTTTTAAATGTTTTTCAGGGGAATTTAGAGTTAACAGCCAATTGGTATGAGAAAAATTTAGGCTTTAAAAAAAGGCAAACTTTTACTATTAATACGGAGCGTTCTGGTCTTTATTCTCAGGTACTTGTTCACCCAGAAACCGACTTAAAATTACCAATTAATGAGCCAGATAGTAACAGTTCTCAGATTCAAGAATTTTTAGATATTAATCAAAAATCTGGCATTCAACACATTGCTTTAAAAACAGAAAATATTTTAAGATTAACTCAAAAGTTAAAAGAAAGAAAGGTAGATTTTTTGTCAGTTCCCGACAGTTATTATCAACAAATTAACTATCAAAAAACAGATTTTAATATTGCTGATTGGGAATGGTTAGAAATTAAAAAACAGGAAATTCTCATCGATTTTGAACAAAATAGCCATTCCCTCCCAGAAAAGCCGACTTTACTGCAAATTTTCACTAAACCAATTTTTTCCCAGCCGACTTTCTTTTTTGAATTAATCGAGCGCCGTCATGCTGCTAGAGGTTTTGGAGAAGGCAACTTCCAGGCCTTGTTTGAAGCGATCGAACGGGAACAAATACAGCGAGAAACTTTAGATTAAAGTCAGGAAAGCGAGCATTTTTCCCGTCAGACTAGGGACGATAACGTAATTCAATCACATCTTTTTTGATCGTGACATCATAGGAACCAAAAAAAGTTTGTCCCAAGAGTCCTAACCCTTCCATTTGGGGAGAAATACCAACAATCTGATTAGATAAAACCACCTCGCCAACTTTAACAGAATTAATGCGACCAAGATAAACCTTAACGACACCGCCAGCGGTATCAGCGAGTACTTCCCTTTCCCGTTTGACTTTCATCGCTTTTGCCATGGCATCAGTGAGGACGATGCCACTAGCTCCCGTATCAAAAAGCATTTCATAATAGTGACGGTTATTAAAAACCACCATCACCGTGGGAATGCCGTTAACCCGGCGTTGAATCGGTAGCTGATAAACTTGCGGGGAATTTTTCCTATTTCTAGATGAACCGCCACAGAGACGGCTAAGATCTATGTGTTGTCCGTCTGCTCTTTGGAGAAAGCATTCCGATTGAGCGAGAGTCGTAGGGGTGAAGGGAAATAACAGCAGGGTGCTGGCCAATGCGATCGCAGAAAGAGACTTATTCATGGGTTCAACAGAAGCAAAAGGTAACTAAATCGAGAAGACCGACTCGGAAAAGAAAGCTTCTAGCCCTATAATTCCCCAAAAATGCGGGAAAATAAGGGGTATTTAACCCGGAGGCCAGGACATTGGGCGATCGCCTAAGAGATGGACATGAAGATGATCGACGGTTTGACCTCCATGTTCCCCATTATTGATCACTACTCGATAACCTTGACTTAATTTAGCCTCGGCGGCCACCTTTTTAACAGTTAGTAACAAATGTCCCAATAAATCTCGATCGCCTTCGCTGGCTTCCTCTAGTTTCGGAATCGGTTTTTTGGGGATAATGAGGATATGGGTGGGTGCTTGGGGATTAACATCTCGAAAAGCGAGAACCAGATCATCTTCATAGACGATCGAGGCTGGAATTTCTTTCCGGATAATTTTGCTAAAAATAGTCTCACTCATAGACAAATTACT
>NZ_JADBTR010000166.1:0-31934 GCF_020246065.1 Microcystis sp. M144S2 | reverse complement strand
GGAAGAAACCGAGGATTATGACTATCGAGTAAAATTAAGCTTTGTGCAATCGCAATTAATCGATTATATGGCGGAAGCTAATAACTTTATTGATGGATTAATTGCCCATAAACCGAATCTGCTCGATCTAACTAAAGCCACAGGAGCCGCTATTTGTTTAGGCGGCAATTATACCTTAATTGGAGTAACACCGAGCGAAGAAGAACTAAATTATCTGATTACTTGGCTAGAAAAAAACGTCCATGAAGATGTTTACTATACTAATTCCTTACCGCGAATTTATACCGATGCGGGTAAGTTTAAAGATATTGCCAGTGGTTTACTAGCAATTCCCATTTCTAAACGTAATTATCTCCTCTGGTTTCGTCCAGAAGTAATTCAAACCGTGAACTGGGGTGGTGATCCGGGTAAAGCGATCGAAACGACTGCCATAGATGGTGATATTCGTCTCTGTCCGCGTAAATCTTTCTCCCTCTGGAAAGAAACCGTTCGCCTCAAATCTTTACCCTGGAAAGCAGTAGAAATTAACGCCGCACTAGAATTACGAAAAGCGATCGTCAATATCATCTTAAAACAAGCCGATGAATTGGCACGTTTAGCGCGGGATTTGGAACTATCGAACGCCGAATTAAAAAAATTCGCCTACGTCGCTTCCCACGATTTACAGGAACCCCTCAATCAAGTCGCCAACTATGTGCAGTTGCTAGAAATGCGCTACACCGAAGAACTGGACGAAGATGCTAAAGAATTTATTACTTTTGCCGTCGAAGGTGTCAGCTTGATGCAAACATTAATAGATGATGTGCTGGCTTACTCGAAAGTGGATATGCAGGCGGCAGAGTTTAATACCATCGATGCTAATCTGGCACTGGAAAAAGCTCTCGCTAACCTGAAAGGGAGAATTCAGGAAAGTCAAGCTATGATCACTTTTGATCCTTTGCCAATTGTCATGGCAGATAAAACCCAGTTAATGCAATTGTTCCAAAATCTCATCGGTAATGCCATTAAATTCCGAGGAAAAGCGACTCCCACTATTCATATTTCCGCGCAACGTCAAGAGGAGGAATGGCTGTTCTCTGTCACCGATAATGGAATTGGTATCGATCCCCGATTTTCCGAACGCATTTTCGTGATTTTCCAACGACTGCACACCCGCGACGAGTACCCCGGCACAGGTATGGGTTTGGCGATTTGTAAGAAAATTATCGAGTGTCATCGCGGACGAATTTGGGTAGAATCCCAATTAGGCAAAGGAGCGGTTTTCTATTTTACAATTCCCCTAGGAGGTAACGAGCGTGAGCGCTGGCGAGGACGTGCCACACAAAATTATCTTATTAGTGGAGGACAGCAAAGCTGATATTCGCCTCATCCAAGAGGCATTAAAAACTAGCACCGTCCCGCACGAATTAGTTATCGTTAGGGATGGTGTCAACGCCATGGATTATCTGCGTCGAGAAGGGGAGTATCTCGATTCTCCCCGTCCTAATCTGATTCTTCTCGATCTGAATTTACCAAGAAAAGACGGACGGGAGGTATTAGCGGAAATAAAAAACGATCCCAGTTTAAAAAGAATTCCTGTGGTGGTTTTAACCACTTCTCGCAACGAGGAGGATATTTTTTATAGCTATGAACTGCACGTTAATTGTTATATAACCAAGTCACGCAATCTCAACGATTTGTTCAAAATTGTCAAAAATATCGAGGCTTTTTGGTTAGAAACCGCTACTTTACCCAGTGAGTGAATCATGATCAGTTATCAGTTATCAGTTATCAGTTATCAGTGATCAGTTATCAGTTATCAGTTATCAGGAGTCGGTCGTCAGGAGGCAGGAGGCAGGAGGCAGGAGGCAGGAGGCAGGAGGCAGCTTTATTCTCCTCACACCCTACACCCTACACCCTACACCCGTTCGGCTGAGCTCACGGCCGAAGCCCACACCCTACACCCGTTCGGCTGAGCTCACGGCCGAAGCCCACACCCCACTTCCTAACCTCCCAAATCTCTTTAACTCTTGATTAAAAAATGGGACTCTCGCAGGATATAAAAGTTCTTTTAATCGAGGATAATTTAGCCGAAGCTCGATTATTAAAGGAAATTCTTAAGGGTAATGAAAAAAAAGAATTTCATCTGGTTAATGTGTCAAGATTATCGGAGGCAATTTCTCTTTTAAAACAAACAAATTTTGATGTAATTTTATTAGATCTAACTTTACCAGATAGTCAGGATTTGGAATCCTTAGCTCCCCTTTTAATTACGGCTCCGAAATTACCAATCGTGGTTTTAACTAATACTAATGATGATAATTTAGCTTTGGCAGCACTACGTCAGGGAGCGCAGGATTATTTAATTAAAAGAGAAGTAAGTTTAGAAATTTTAACTCGATCGCTATGTTATGCGATCGAGCGAAAACAGATGGAGGAAGCTTTACGAGAATCGAACGAAGCTTTAAAAATGAGCGTGATTGAACGCACTAATCAACTGGAAAAAGCTCAGGAATTAAATCAGTTAAAAACTGAATTTGTTTCCATGTTATCTCACGATTTTCGCAATCCTTTAAATAAAATTTTACTCTCGGCTGGATTATTAGAAGAAAGTCGCGATCGATTGACAAAAGATCAGCAAGTTAGCTATTTTCGCATGATTCGATCGGCCATTAAAGACATGGATCAATTGCTCACAGAAGTGTTATTAATTGGTAGGGCTGATTCCGGGAGATTATACTGTCAATTTGATCCAGTTGATTTGCTTGATTATTGTCAAAAATTAGTAGAATCTTTTATTGTTAAGCCGGAGCCGCAATTAGCAATTATTTTCCAAGTTGAGGGCAGCTTAGAAAGAGGACTTTGGGATATAAATTTAATTAAACATATCTTGACAAATTTACTGGGAAATGCTCTCAAATATTCACCCCAAGGCAACCCCGTAGAATTTAAGATTATTGTCGAATCCGAGCAGGTAGTCTTTAAAATTATCGATCGAGGCATTGGTATTCCCAGCAAAGATCAAGAACATTTATTTAAACCTTTTTATCGCGGTAGCAATGTCGATAATATTCAAGGAACGGGATTAGGATTAGCCATTGTCGGACGCTGTGTGGAAGCGCACAAAGGACAAATTCACCTAGAAAGTGAGGAAGGAAAAGGCACAAAGATCACGGTAATTTTACCGATTATTACCGACATTGAACACCTAAATTGAGATGAACGATAGGGTGGCACCACAATTTTTTTTTCTGCTGCCCCTCTGCCCTAGGGTTGATTCATAGTAGGGTTGATTCATGAATCAACCCTACCTCTCCCCTCTCCCTGCTCCCCTTCCATAGGATTGAGGATCACCCTGAGCGTTCATCCGATCGAGTGATTTTCGGGAAAAGTGTTAAAAAAGATTGCTGTTTGTAAAGACAACTGTTACCGTGGGTTCAAGAGTGCGCTTTGAAGGAGGAAAAATCCCATGCACCCTAACCTATCCATCTATCCCCCGATTGCTTCGCTACTTATGTAGGGCATAGATGCACAAATCAAAGATTTCAGAAGCAAAACCAATAAATTTCTGTACTGTTGCTTAAAACAGGAGTTTGATCATGAAATTACAGGGAAAAACAGCCCTAGTCACGGGGGCATCCCGGGGTATCGGACGTGCGATCGCCTTAGAATTGGCCCGACAAGGTTTAAGCAGAATTGTGATTGTTGCCAGAGATCAAGAGCGATTAGACAAACTAGCCAAAGAAATTGAGTCCCTAGGGGTCATTGCCACACCTTTAGCCCTAGATTTAACTGAAAATGACCTTGTTAGTCCTTCAATTATCCGCGTTTGGCAAGAATGCCGTGGCATTGATATCCTCGTTAACTGTGCTGGTATTGCCCATCAAACCCCCTTTCTGCGATCGCAATTCTCGCAAGTGCAAGCAGAAATATCTTTAAATCTGATGGCCATGTACACAGTTACTCGCTTAATTGCCCGCCGGATGGCAATTAGGGGACAGGGAACGATTGTCAATGTTTCCAGCATGATGGGTAAAATTGCCGCTCCTAGCTTCGCCACCTACTCGGCCACCAAATTTGCCATTTTGGGTTTTAGTCAAGCTCTCAGGTCGGAATTACGGGAACACAACATCAAAGTTATCACCCTCTTACCCTCTTTAACCGATACGGATATGGTGCGAGAATTGCAGTTATTTCGATGGTTAAAACCGATGAGCGCCGAAGAAGTCGCCCAAACTCTAATTACCGGGTTAAATAGGCAAAAAACGGAAATTGTCGTCGGTTGGCAAAGTCATCTAGCTCTTTGGTGTCAAAAATTGGCCCCGAAACTGCTTGAGAAAATTGTCGATTTAGCTTCTCCCTTACGCCAAAGCAAAGGAAAGCGAGGATGGCGAGAAGTGTTTAACTAGGGTTTGATTAAATCTATCAGGGTGAGCATGGCTCACCCTAATCACCTTCACCAACAGGCAATTAAACGGCTGTCAGGGTTTTTTCTAGAAGTTGTCGGGGAGCTTGAACCGAACCACGACAGTGGATTTCCGCAGAATTATTGGGACTTTCAATTAGTTTAACTTTATCTAATTCGGCTCCTAATTGGCGGATCCGTTCCTCCAATAGTTGAGCGATGTGTAAGGCAATATTTTCGGCAGTGGGAACCACTTCGGCAAAGTAGGGAATATCCTTATTTAAAAAAGCATGATCGAAGGGTTCTACTACCAATTCATCGATCGCTTTTTGTAAATCCCCTAGATCCACAATCATACCAGTGCGGGGATCAATTTCTCCCGCCACGGATACTTCTAGGTGATAATTATGACCATGACCGTTTACCCTGGCGCATTTGCCGTAGATTTCCGAGTTTTGTTCGAGGGTTAATTGCGGTAAAGCCAAACGATGAGCGGCACTAAAATGGGTTTTGACGGTTAAAGTTGCTTCCATATCTTTTCCTTGATATTCTGCCCACAATTCGGGGTGTTCAAATAGTTGAATTTTGACTAATGGTAAATAGGGTGCTAATCTTTGCCAGATAACTCTGGCGATATTTTCTGTGGTGGGTAGGGTTTGCTGAAATTCTGGCCAGACTTGATTGAGATAGGAGTAGTCTAGTTGACTGGTTATCTCTCGTTTAATTACCTGTTTCACGGTGGAGAGATTTTCCACCATGCCATAAAGATTGAGTTCTTTGTATAGGGAGACGTATAATTCGTAATTGTGACCATGACCGGGAAAACGGCTACCAAGACCAAAAAGTCTTTGATTTTCGGCTTCGTCCCATTCTGGCAGATAATAGCGATGGCTGGCTGAAAACCGCGCTCGACGATTGATGATGCAATCCATAAATGTGGGCGATCGATGACTTTGTAAAGTTACGTTAAGGTAACTCTTTCTAGCATAAACCAGTTTTGTCTCCTCCTGCTTGCAGATCGGGGAAAGTTAAGCTGTACTGAATTTAAACTGCCTATGGAAAATTTTAGTACAAATGCTCGAACTGCTTCTCCCTGCTCCCTAGAGTCGTTTCATTCTCTCAAATCCTGATCTGGCAACGTTTTTAGTCGATTTCTCGGAAATACATAGCTGAAAATTTGTCCAAACGTCGTGCTTTGTAGGTTGCATGAATCAACCTACTATGAGAGCCAAGGCGTTGCTGATTTGAGATATCATACTAAATCCGTTGAGTATAGGTAACATATTAGGATAGGCAAAAGGCAAGAGGCAAGAGGGGGAATAAATAATCAGTTTTTAATAACTTGATTTAGTATGAATCTTCTCTTGCGGGATTTTTAAAACCTGGACCCAAACTAACTTTTGGACACGATGCACAGTTGGCATTCATACCTTGATTCAGCAACCACCACAACCCCAGGTGACAGAGACAAGACGACCAAAAACGGAATTGTTAAAGCCAGTTTCACAGAGACGAAATTTCGCCTCTGTTAGCCGCACCAATAGCCGATTGAATCCCTAATAATTTTCTTGCGGATTTGTGGTGGGAGGATTTTCTTGGTAGGAAAAGCTGTTACCAAACTCGAATTCCTGTCCGTAGGCTTCCTCTCCGTGTTGAGGAACATCTAACCCTTCTGCTTCCGTATTCGGTTTAACCCGCAGCTCCATAAATAAACCGAGAACTTTCAGGATGACAAAAGTGCCGACGGCAGCAAAGATATAAGTAGCGGCAACGCCAACAAATTGCGTCCACAGTAACCCCGGATTCCCAAAAAATAAACCATCATTTCCGGCTGAATTAACCGATTTTGTGGCAAAAAGCCCCGTAAGCAGCGCCCCTATTGTCCCACCCACACCATGGACGGGATAGGTATCCAAAGAATCATCAAAGCGCAATTTTGCCCGCAGACTAACCGCAAAAAAACAACTAAGGGCAGTAATCGAACCGATGAGAATCGCCCCAATCGGCAGTACATAGCCGGCAGCTGGAGTAATACCGACTAATCCCCCTAAAAATCCACTAGCAATGCCGATCGCCGTCGGTTTACCGCGTAAAATCCATTCTATAAGCATCCATGTCAAACCACCAGCCGAAGCTGCGATACTGGTATTAACAAAAGCTGTCGTGGCTAGGGAACTAGAGGAAAGCGCGCTACCACCATTAAAACCAAACCAACCGAACCAGAGTAAACCGATACCTAGGAGAACAAACGGCACATTATGGGGTGCATAGGTTTGGGTACCAAAACTACGCCGCGGACCGATCATCCAGGCGGCCACCAGTGCGGAAATCCCGGAACTAATGTGAACAACGGTTCCACCGGCGAAATCCAGCGCCCCGGTGGCAGCCAACCAACCCTTACCCCAAACCCAGTGAGCTAGGGGAGAATAGATAAAGGTGGACCAAAGCAGTAAAAACCAAAAATAGGCCTTAAAGTTGACCCGTTCCACGATCGCCCCCGAAATTAAAGCCGGGGTGATGATGGCGAACATCATCTGATAGACCATAAACACTTGATGGGGAACGGTGGGTGCATAACCGATATTGTCAGGTGCGGCGGCGGTGACACCGTTGAGAAAAATCCAATCCAGTCCCCCGATAAAAGCTTCAATTCCCTCGCCAAAACCACTTTTACCCGGGGTGACATCAAAAGCAAGACTATAACCCCAAAGCACCCAAGTTACACCAATTACGCCCATGGCCACCAAACTCATCATCATGGTGTTGAGGACGTTACGCGAACGTACTAAACCCCCATAAAAAAAAGCCAGTCCGGGGGTCATTAATAAAACTAAGGCCGACGAGATCAGCATCCAAGCGGTATCTCCAGCACTAATCGGATTGGGGGGAGCGGCGGCGATGGTTTCCGCAAAAACCGGGGCAACTCCGAAATTGAATCCCAGTCCCAGCAAAAGTATGGTTATTCCTACGATCTTTTTCATTGACGGTTGGTGCCTAGTAGCAAGATTAATTTTTTCTGTCCGGAAAGAGACAAAAAACCGAAAGAGAAAAGGTTTAGAAGGTAATTGTAGCCACCGATCGCATCGGGGCGAGGCCTTCTTCCTTTTCTCTTTAACTTTGTCGGGGGTAAATTAATCTATCTTTACAAGGTTTACCCTAACCCTAACGACTGCTAGGCGTTTCCATGTCAACACTGGAAGCATAATGGCCACCGGTAACGATATCGGACTCCTTGACGAAACCGCTATAGGCTTCCATTCCGTGTTCACCCACATCCAAACCTTCCATTTCTTCTTCGGGAGTAACACGAATACCGAGGGTAGCCTTGAGGATTGTCCAAACAATACCGCTGACAATCAGGGTAAATGCCCCTACTGCCACAATCCCGATAATTTGGTTAATAAACAGTTGGAATTGACCGGTGATTAAACCGGCATCTTTGTTGAAGATACCGACGGCTAAAGTTCCAAACACACCACAGACGAGGTGAACGGAAGTCGCACCCACCGGGTCATCAATTTTCAGGTTATCGAAGAAAGCCACCGAGTAAACCACGACCACACCGGCAATTAAACCGATGATTGCCGCCGACCAATAGGATACACCATCACAACCGGCAGTAACGGCTACTAAACCGGCCAGAATACCGTTAATAATCATCGAAAGGTCGGGTTTACCATCTTTCGCCCAAGCGGTAAAGGTAGCGGCAATGCCACCGGCGGCCCCGGCGAGGTTAGTGGTGACAGCGATATAGGGTACAGTTTCATTAACTGCTAAAGTAGAACCGGGGTTAAAACCGAACCAGCCAATCCAGAGAATTAAACAACCCAAGGTCGCAATACTCATGTTATGACCGGGTAAGGCATTGGTGCGACCGTTGATATATTTACCCATTCTTGGGCCGAGAATTGCCGCCCCGGTTAAGGCAGACCAACCACCCACCGAGTGAACCACCGTCGAACCGGCGAAGTCTTTAAAACCAAGGTCAGCTAACCAACCGCCACCCCAAACCCAGTGACCAGTGATCGGGTACATGATACCAACGATAATTAAGCTAAAAACGAGGAAATCGGTGAATTTAATCCGTTCTGCCACCGCCCCAGATACAATGGTTGCCGCCGTTCCCGCGAAAGCGACTTGGAACAGGAAGAATACTGAGGTGGGCAAGGAGGCAGGCATAACGTAGGTGGCGGGATCGCTACTGCTGAGAAACCAACCTCCCGTACCGAAAAACTCGTTACTGACAGACCCGAACATCAGGGAGAAGCCGATCGCCCAAAATGACATGGTGGAGAGGGCGAAAACGATCAGGTTTTTGGCCAGAACGTTAACGGCGTTTTTCTGGCGACAGAATCCCGTTTCTAGCATCGCAAAACCCGCGTTCATAAAGATCACGAGGATGGCGGCAATTAAAACCCAGATGGTATTGAGGGCGTTTTGGACATCTTCGGGGGTTAGGGGTTTCGCATCTTGGGCCTGTACGGCCGTGTTCCAAACCACAAAAATAATCGCAGACAAGGGAACACAGGCTAACCAGACAGGGTTAATTTTCGGTAATAAACCGACAAGTTCCCCAGATTTTCGAGCAATTCGTTTCATCGTTAATTCGTTTACTTTGTTGAGTTAGTAGGTCGATTCATTACTTTTGAAAATAATTACCGAGCAATTATGTCCGTTCAACCGCTAAATCCTAGGAACAGAGGTCAATCATTTCAGAAGACCAAACGCCTAGGGATTTATCTTGATGTGTGAGTAGTCAATGTTTTTCGATCTTTGTTTTTTTGATTTGAGATTTCTGTATCCTCTGATACGTTTCACTTTAAAATAATAATAGTAGAGAAGTGATCAGCTTTTTAGCTATCGGTCGTCGGTCGTCAGGAGATTATTTTTATTTATTCTCCCAACTCTGGCGCTGCCATCTGCCCATCTGCCAATTGATAATTCATAATCTATAATTCCCACTGATCACTGATTACTGTTTACTGATCACTGAAAACTCTCCCCTCCTTTGGAGAAATAAACCATGGCCCAAGCAACGGAATTCGATCGCACAATGATGCAAAGATGTCTAACCCTTGCTAGGCAAGCCTTGGGGCGGACTTCTCCTAATCCTTTGGTGGGTTCTGTGATCGTTCAAGAGGGTACAATTATCGGCGAAGGTTTTCACCCAGGGGCCGGACAACCCCATGCAGAAGTTTTCGCCCTGAGACAGGCATCAGAAAAAGCACGTGGTGCCACTTTATACGTCAATCTCGAACCCTGTAACCACTATGGACGGACTCCACCCTGTAGCGAGGCAATTGTGCAAGCAGGCATTAAAAAAGTGGTGGTGGGGATGATCGATCCTAATCCCTTGGTGGCGGGGAAAGGCATTCAAAGATTAGAATCGGCAGGCATCGAGACGCTGGTGGGAGTGGAGGAGTCCGAATGTCGTCAACTCAATCGGGGTTTTATCCATCGCATCACCGCTAAAAAACCCTTCGGTATCCTCAAATATGCCATGACTCTCGATGGCAAAATTGCCGCCACTAGCGGTCATAGCGCCTGGATTACTAGCCCCGCTTCTCGCCAAATAGTCCACCAACTCCGATCGGCCTGTGATGCGATTATCGTCGGCGGTAGCACTGTCCGTCAAGATAATCCCCACCTCACCACTCATGGCCTCTCCGATCATAATCCCCTGCGCGTGGTCATGACTCGATCGCTCGATTTACCTCCCTCGGCCCATCTTTGGGATACCAGTCAATTTCCCACCCTTGTCTATACACAAATTGATGCTAATGTCAAGCTTAAGCAACAATTATTAACAAAAGGCGTGGAAGTGATCGAACTAACCGAGGTGACACCCACTTTAGTGATGGAAAATCTCTATCAGAGGGGATTTTGTCAGGTTTTGTGGGAGTGCGGCGGCGGTTTAAGTGCATCAGCGATCGCTGAGGGCATGGTACAAAAAATTATCGCTTTTATTGCGCCCAAAATCATCGGGGGAATCCAGGCACCCACTGCCGTGGGTGATTTAGGTTTCCAGTTAATGAGCCAAGCTTTACAGTTAGAAAATGTCACGGTTAATTATCTCAATCCCGATATTTTGATTGAGGGATATCTGCAAAGTAAACAGTAGAGCTACTGCAATTCCCCCTCAATCGGCAAATCTCAACCAACCGCTTGTAAAAGTCAAAAAGTCATCGATAACCCCGATAATCTGGCACTTACCCCTGATTTTTGCGAGCGAGTTCTAGAAATCGCCCCGCTGCCGTTAAATGCCTTTATCGGTACGGTTATCCCCCTAGAAGAAGTTGGGCAATCGCTCTGTGATCAATGGTGCCATTATCGAGCAAAATAAAAAAGTTAGAATAGTCAAACCCTTAGTGATTGAACGTATGACGGTACTCGAAAAAGGTAATATCACGATTCATACCGAGAATATCTTCCCTATTATCAAAAAATCTCTCTACACTGACCATGAAATTTTTCTGCGGGAATTGATATCCAATAGTGTTGATGCCATCTCGAAATTAAAAATGGCTTCTTTAGCAGGAGAAGCGAGAGGAGAAGTCCCCGAACCAGAAATTAATCTCGCCATCGATAAAGAAAATCGTACCCTATCAATTACCGATAATGGTATCGGGATGACGGCGGAAGAAATCAAGAAATATATTAACCAAGTTGCCTTTTCCAGTGCGGAAGAATTTATCAATAAATACCAAAAATCAGCCAACGATTTAATCGGTCATTTTGGCCTAGGTTTTTATTCGGCTTTTATGGTGGCTAAAAAGGTAGAAATTGATACTCTTTCCTATCAGGAAGGTGCTACCCCTGTCCATTGGTGCTGTGATGGTTCTCCAGAGTTTGAACTAACCGATTCTTCCCGCAGCCAAATCGGCACCACTATCACCCTAACTTTAATGGATGAGGAAGGGGAATATTTAGAACCTGCCCGCATTCGCCAGTTAGTCAAAACCTACTCGGATTTTATGCCCGTTCCCATTAAAATTGATGGGGAAGTGATTAATCAACAACGGGCTTTATGGAAAGAATCTCCTCAAAATCTGACCAAGGAAGACTACCTAGAATTCTATCGTTATCTCTATCCTTTCCAAGAAGAACCTTTACTCTGGGTACATCTGAATACCGATTATCCTTTCTTGCTCAATGGCATTCTTTATTTTCCAAAACTCAGACCGGATGTGGATGTCTCAAAAGGACAATTAAAGTTATTCTGTAATCAGGTTTTTGTCAGCGATCATTGCGAGGAAATTATTCCCGATTTCCTGATACCCTTGCGAGGAGTTATCGATAGTCCAGATATTCCTTTAAATGTGTCTCGAAGTGCTTTAACCAAAGATCGCACCGTTCGCCGTATTGCCGATTTTATTGCCAAAAAAATTGCTGATCGCCTCAAATCTCTCTACAACGAAGACGCAAAAGAATATATTCGTTGTTGGGGAGATGTGGGAACTTTTATTAAATTTGGTTCCTTGAAAGAGGATAAATTTAAACAGCAGGTAGAAGATATTTTAATCTATCGGACTACCTACAAACCCCCAGAAACCCCAGTACAAGTGGCAGTGCAAACCGCCGAAGGTGACGCATGGCAAGAAGCAACGGCGAAAACTCCCCTAGAAGCGATCGAACAGGAAGGTTATACTACTCTCAAAGCCTACCTAGAACGCCATAAAGAACGCCACGAAAATCGAGTTTTTTACTGTACCGATCCTCGTAGTCAATCCACCTACGTTGAACTCTACAAAAATCAAGGGTTAGAGATCCTTTTCTTTGATTCTTTCATCGATACTAATTACTTTATTCCTTTCCTAGAAAGAGAATACTCCGATGTGAAATTCACCCGGGTTGATTCTGAATTAGACTCGACGCTGCTCGAACAGGATCAAGCTAGTGAAATTATCGATCCCGCTAGTAATAAAACCAGGGCTGAATTGATCAAAGAAATCTTCGCCAAAGCCCTCGATAATTCCCGCATCAATATCAAAACTGAAGCCTTGAAATCCGATGATCCCCAAGCTACTCCCCCAGCAATTGTCTTACTTCCAGAAGCGATGCGACGCTTACAGGAAATGACGGCAATGATGCAACAAAAAGCCATGGCTTTCCCCGAAGAACATATTCTGATGATTAATACTAATCATCCCTTAATTCAACAGATTGTCCAGATTAGTCAGGGAAGTATTGTTACCGGTAGCGGCGAATCTCCATCGGCGCAATTAGCGAAAATGCTCTGTCAGCACGTTTATGATTTAGCTTTAATCGCTCAAAAAGGATTTGATGCCGAGGGAATGCAAGCTTTTGTGGAACGTTCCAATCGCGTTCTGACTAAGCTAACCGAAAAGATTTAATCTATTGCAAAACTTTGGCTGTTTCGATATGCTGAGAGTGTGTTAATTCACACTCTATTTTTTTAACAAGATAAATTAGCTCTCTTGACATCATGGTGTAAAGTATTCGTAAATTTTACATTTTGGGCGCAAGCATTGCGCCCCTACATTACCCCGTATTAGTTTTTCTGTAGGGGCGTAGGGCGTACGCCCTCCCTTAGATAAATATAAGCCGTCAGCCTTGAATCAGTTATCATACTAAATCCGGTTATTAAAAACTGATTATTTATTCCCCCTACCCCCCCTTGCCCCCCCGACGTCGGGGGGGTTGCCTCTTGCCTTTTGCCCGTCCTGATATGTAGCCTATACTCAACGGATTTAGTATCAGTTATCAGATGTAAGTTTTCAGTTCACTTATACTGTTTACTGTTTACTGTTTACTGATAACTGTTTACTGATAACTGATAACTGAAAAATGCGCTTACCCACCCTCAAATATGAGCGAGGAACCTTAATTCTCCATCCACCACCAAAAGGGAAAAAATGGCTAGATTTTGCCACTTGGGATGATCGTATCGAAAGATTTCGCATTTTGGCCATTCATTATCGTCCTCTCGTGGAAACCCTACAGGAGGAGGGCATTAACTTCCAAGATGAAGCAAAAGCTTTTAACAATTTAGAATTAATTGCCAGTTTTGAACGGGAACCCTACCCCCACCAAACGGAAGCGTTAATCGCTTGGAAAAAATCCCAGAGAAGGGGTGTCATTGTCCTTCCCACCGCTGCCGGTAAAACCTATCTTGCCCAATTAGCTCTACAATCGACTCCCCGCAGTACCTTAATTATCGTGCCGACTATTGATTTAATGCACCAGTGGTATGCCCAGATGTTGGCGGCTTTTCCCGATGCCGAGGTGGGATTATTAGGGGGAGGTTCTAAGGATAATAGTGCTATTTTAATCGCCACCTATCAAAGTGCGGCAATTTATTCGGAAACTCTTGGCAATCGTTACGCTTTTTTGATTTTTGATGAATGTCATCATTTACCATCGGATTTCTTTCGGAAAATAGCGGAAGATTCGATCGCACCCTATCGTTTAGGCTTAACAGCAACACCGGATCGCGGTGATGGTAGTCATCAAGATTTAGATTATCTTATCGGTACAATTGTTTATCAAAAAAGTCCCCAAGACTTGTCAGGAAAAGCCCTAGCGGATCATGAAATAATTCAAATCAAAGTGAAACTATCCGCCAAAGAACAGGAAAAATATCAAGAAGCAATTAAAATTCGCAATGATTTTTTAAGAAAAAATAATCTCAGTTTGTCTGGTTTAGATGGTTGGCAAAATTTTGTCATGATTAGTGCCAGAAGTAGCGAAGGGCGCCGGGCCATGTTAGCGCACCGGGAGTCGAAGGAAATATCCTCTGGAACCCAGGGAAAATTGCGGGTTTTAGCCGAGTTAATCTGTGAACACCATCCGGAACGAATTTTAATTTTTACCAACGATAATGCCACAGTTTACCGCATTTCCGAGAGCTTTTTAATACCTGCCATAACCCATCAAACTCCCGTGAAAGAACGCCATGAAATTCTGACCCGTTTTCGTCAGGGAGAATACAAAATTCTGGTGACTTCCCATGTTCTTAATGAAGGGGTTGATGTGCCGGAAGCACGCATCGCGATTATTTTATCGGGAACCGGTTCCACTAGGGAATATATTCAGCGTTTAGGACGGGTTTTAAGAAAAGGTCAACAAGAGGATAAACGGGCGATTTTGTATGAAGTGATAGCCGAAAATACCACGGAGGAAAAAACCTCCCAACGACGACGGGGAGAGCAGAAAAATAAAACTAGCTATAAAACCGGTAATCGACAATTGGAATTATTGCCTTCTCCTCCGAAAAAATCTTTTTCTTTCCCGAAAGCTGCCGAATCTTCTACCCCTTGGGTGAGTTCTCCAGAGTCAGAGGAAGAATAAAAAATTTCTCTGGGGGATTTTCCTCTATAATAAAGGTAAAAAATCTAGATTGATACCCCTATGACCGAACTTGCTCAACAAAAATGTCAACCTTATCAATCGGGTTCTTCTCCTATCACTGCCGAGGAAATTACCGCTTTACAGGCTAAAATTCCCGATTGGAATCTCTTAGAATACGAGGGTATTCCCCGTCTGCAAAAACTCTATAAATTTGCCAATTTTCAAGGGGCAATCGCCTTTACTAATGCCGTGGGAGAAGCGGCGGAAAAAGAAGGCCATCACCCCGCTTTATTGACAGAATGGGGTAAAGTTACCGTTTCTTGGTGGACCCATGACGTGGGCGGATTACATCAAAATGATTTCATCATGGCTGCCCGTACCGATGATATTTATCGCCAACAAAAGGCCTAATCGTAGGCGCGAATCATCGCTTGGGTTCCCTGTTTAATTCCCTTACCTTCGTCCAATTCCGCTACTACTTTAAATAGAGTTTCCGCTAAATCTGTCCCGGGCAGAATTTCCCCGGCTGTCTGGGCAGTTTCTTTGACTAATCGCAAATCTTTTAAAATATGTTCAATCATAAAAGCCGGCTGTAAATCTTGGGCGAGGATTTTTGGTCCCAAATTTTCCAACGCCCAAGAACCTGCCGCCCCCGTTTTACAGACTTCTATGACTAAATTGGGGTCTAATCCTTGAATTTTTGCCATTTTTAGAGCCTCACACAGCGCCACCATGTGAACCGCCCCCAAGACTTGATTACAGAGTTTTACCGCTTGTCCGTTGCCGATTTCGCCACACCAGCGAATAGTTTTACCCATGGCTTGAAAACAGGGCAAACAAGTCTGAAAATCCGCTTCTTTCCCCCCCACCATAATAGTTAAACTGCCGTTTTTCGCGCCAATATCGCCCCCAGAGACGGGAGCATCGAGAAAACGGAGATTATTTTCCTCTAGCTTTTTACCAATCATCCTAGCGGCTTGAGAGCCAATGGTACTCATATCCACCACCAGAGTTCCCACCGCTGCCGATTCCATGACACCCCCCGGTCCTAAAATTACCGCTTCCACGTCAGGCACATCCCCGACGCAGGTAAAGACAATCTCGGCATCCCTGACGGCGGCGGCAATACTAGCACAAATGTTCGCACCCGATGCCCCAGCAATGGTTATCCCCGGCGCCTCTGGGGTACGATTCCAAGCATTGACAGCAAAACCCTGACGAACAAGATTAGCTGTCATCGGCGCTCCCATTACTCCTAATCCTAAAAAGGCAATTTTTTGACTCATAATTTTGGTAATCAAGGGAAAGGGAGGTGTGGGGTGTGGGGTGTATTTTCAGTAATCAGTAAACAGTGAACTGATAACTGATAACTGATAACTGATAACTGATTTAGGATTCTACCATTTGCAGAAATTGGGCTTCTGAAAGGGTTTTAATGCCTAATTTTTGAGCCTTTTTGAGTTTCTCACCGGGGGCTTTACCGAGGAGAATATAATCAGTGTTCGCACTGGGGGAACCGGTAACAGTACCACCGACATTAATAATCAATGATTTCGCTTTCTCGCGACTGATTTTGCTGAAGGTTCCTAGTATAACTACGCTTTTTTCCCTTAGGGGATTTTCTGCGGATTCTTGACTCGTTTGGACTATCTTTGCTGCGGGTTGCACTTCTAAACTTGTATCGGCAACCGTGATTTTTTCTGCTGCTACTACAGGGGTTTCCTTGGCAATCACCGGGGGGGGTTCTGGTTCTGCTACTACCGGAGTTTCACTAATAATTGCTTCTGGTTCATTAGTGGTAATAGGGGCAGTTTGTTTAGAGAAATCCTCTCTTTCTTGCTGTAGGTTTTGAATTTTAACCTCTAAAGCGGCGATTTCTGCTTGCTTAGTTGCTAACTCACCCTCAAACTTAATTTTTTCCTTTTCTAAAGCTTTAGCTGCCGTTTTTTGGGCTTCTAAATCTTGAGTTAGTTGGCGATTTTGTTGGCTTAATTCCTCGATATGACGGGAAGTTGTGCTTTCTAATTGGTCTTTTTCGGCACTTAACTGGTGTAGTTGAATCTCTAAATTAGAAATGTTTTCCCGATAGGTTTCTAACTGTTGGGGTAACTGGGTTAATTCCTGTAATTGCCCTTCTAAATTAGCAATTTTTGCCTGAGAATCAGCCAATTGTGGCGGTAACTGGGTTAATTCCTGTAATTGCCCTTCTAAATTAGCAATTTTTTCGGCAGCAGTGGTTAATTCTGCCGATAATTCCCCTTTCTGGACATCTAAAGCTTGTAACTCCAGTTTAGCCGCTTCGAGACGAGCGCCGAGACTGTCCTTTTCGGCGGTTATGGCTGTCACTTGAGCGACGGTTTCTTGGAGTTTTATAGTTAAATTGTCGCATTCTTGGCCCAAAGAGAGCGATCGAGTTTGACTTGCGGCTAAATCTTCGCTGAGAGACTTTTTTTGCTGCTCTAACCCAGTAATTTGACCCCGTAAGCTGTCTATTTCCTGCTGTCCTCGCTCATAATGTTCTGTTTGGTCAGCCAGATTCTGTTCTAAGGTTTGAATTTGACCTTGCAAGCTGGGAATTTGAGCGGCTAAATCGCTTAATTCTTGGTTTTTATGGTCTAAATCGGCCACTTTCGCCCTTAATTCCCCGGCTTTTTCTAGCTCTTGCTGTAAGAGAGTTTTATCCTGTTCTAGGGTCTGAATTTGACTATAGAGAGAGGTGGTCTGTTTTTTGGTCAAATCAAATTGACGGTTAATTTCACCTTTTTGCTGCTCTAAAGTTTGAATCTGTGCCTCTAGGCTAGTAATTTGGGCTTTTTCTGCCTCTAACTGCTCCATCAAACCAGCTTTCTCCGCTTCTATTTCCTTAGCGGTGGTTTTCAGTTGTTCGATTTCACCCTCACCTATCTGGACAGCTTGCTGGAGGGACTGGAGAGAATTTTCTAAATCCGTAGCTTTGTGCTGTAATTGGGCGGAATGTTGTTCTATGTGAATGATTTTGGCGTGCAGCTGCTGATTTTCATCTTTTAAGTCTGATTGCGCCACGTCTAAACCCTTGACTTGAACCAACAAATCTGAGTTACTTTGCTGTAATTGCGCTTGTGCAGCTAAAAGGGCGGTATTTTTGCTGACGAGACTAGAGCGCGACCAGAGGAATAGTCCTCCGAAAACAGCACTTAAACCTAATCCTTCATAAATTAATTCGTTGAGCATATCTACCCTCCTAGACAAGCGAAAAACAGTCACCTAACCGAACTGATGCGGCAATTTTGGTTATAGACCTACATCTCTACTTATATCAGTTACGGGGTACATTCGGGGAAAGGGCGGGGAAAAAGTCACTTCTCTCATCCCGGTGTAAAAAGGTGTTAGCCAGTTTTCGGCGGGTGGGATTAGTGGGGCGAGTAATTCCCACTCCGCATCGGTTAAATCACTCGGATACGACTTCTTTTTCATCATTTAGACCTCAGAACAACTCTCTATTTTGAGGTTAACGATTTTGGAATCTCCCCCCGCTCATCTTTATATTTACTTTATAAATACCCTCTTAGCTAAACTAAACCCAGTTAAATACAACCTAAAAGCGGATAAAGATAATAATTTACATCTTGGCTTTATTGCAGAAGATGTTCCAAACTTAGTAGCATCTCTTGACAGACAAACTATCAGTAATGATCCTATTCTCGCATTGCTAACTAAAGTCATCAATGAGCAAGAAAAGAGGCTCTTAGAATTGGTAGAAAAAGTTGAAATCCTAGAGAAAAAATCGGCTCTTCGGGACTTGGTATGGTTCGATATGGGGGCATAAATCGACTAAATACTTATCTGGTAAGAGATTTAATTGATTAGTTCGCTCCAGATCGCAAACAATTGACAAAAATTGCGGCAATATCTGTCTCTATAAGGGTTTCATTCCTTATAAACCCGTTGATTGCATAAGACAAACCGAAGAACAAAAAAATCTTAAAAAGGAGATAATTAGTACAGGATAATTGACCACAAAAAAACTCCGTGTCCTCTTTGAATTGGCCCACTGATAACTGATAAGATAACTGATTAAGACATTTCTAACATTCTTTGAATCGGCAACAGTGCCTTAACTCTTAAATCTTCAGAAATAGTAATTTCTGGAGTTTTATCTCGCATACAGAGATACAATTTTTCGAGAGTGTTCAGTCTCATGTAGGGACACTCATTACAAGCACAGTTATTTAAAGCTGGTGCGGGTATAAATACTTTCTCTGGCGCGGATTTTTGCATCTGGTGAATAATCCCCGGTTCTGTGGCGACAATAAAGGTTTTTTCGGAACTTTTCAGGGAATAATTTAATAGTGCCGTCGTGGAACCAATATAATCGGCATGGCGTAAAACCGATGATTCACACTCAGGATGGGCGATAATTTTTGCTTCCGGATGGGCAACTTTTAATTCTATTATCTTGCGTTCGGAAAAAGTTTCATGGACAATACAACTACCCTGCCAGAGAACCAAATCTCTGCCAGTTTGCTGACTGACATAACGGCCTAAATTGCGATCAGGAGCGAAGATAATCGGTTGATGGACAGGGATTTGATTCACTATTTTGACTGCGTTGGAACTGGTGCAGATAATATCACTCATGGCCTTAACTTCTGCACTGCAATTGATATAGGAAATCACGATATGATCGGGATATTGGGCTTTAAAACGAGCAAAATCTTCAGGATGACAACTATCAGCTAAAGAACATCCCGCATCTAAATCCGGCAGCAATACCAACTTATCCGGATTTAAGATTTTAGCTGTCTCTCCCATGAAGTGAACCCCCGCAAATACGATCACATCTGCTGGCGTTTGGGCAGCCTGCTGGGATAAACCTAGAGAATCACCAATATAATCAGCTATATCCTGTATGTCAGAATTTTGATAGTAGTGAGCCAGAATAACGGCGTTTAATTCCCTTTTAAGCTCTTTAATTGCCGTAAATAGGTCATCAGGTAAGCTTGATCGATTTGCGGGTTGAACAGTTGTGAACACGGTGGGATTTATGGTTATTTTTACCAAATACTAAACAAGTCTCTACATCATAGCAAATTTTTCTAAGGAGAGACCACAAACAAAAAAAGCTTGATGCAACAGCGATCAAACGACTGACAACCAACCCCCGATAATACCATTTTTCAAAAAGTATATAGCGTGTTTTATTCGCAAGAGGTACATTATCGATGTTTAAAAGCTTAATCAGCAAAGGTTTAAATGTGCCGTACAGGTACGAGAACCACTATAGTTTATTTTTGGGAAATCCCTAAACGCTGATATTCTATCTGGATACAAGCATCCATAATCACATTTAAACCCGCCTCGATCGCCCTTTTTTCCGCAACTGGGTGATAAATTTTCAATTGTGTCCAAAGGGTAGCAGCCTGAATAGCAATAGCTGACTCGACAATTTCAGGTAGATAATCAGGATGACGAAAAACGTTAACAATATCCACGGGTTCGGGGATAGCCTCTAGAGAAGGATAGCACCTTTGACCATCAATTTGCCTGACCATCGGATTGACCGGATAGACTCGATAACCCACCGCTTGCAGGAATTTGGCCACCTGATAGCTGGCGCGGCTCGATTTCTCAGAATGCCCGACCACTGCGATAATTTTACTATTGCTGAAAATGGTTTTGAGCGCACCATCGTCTCCTTTAATATTCGGCATTGTCCCACCTATCTTAGAACGGAGTTTCGTTTCTCATAAAGATGAAGTGTAACCTAATTTGGTATCGACTTTTGACTGCAGCTTTGGCCACTCTGGAGAACTGGCAGCAATGTTTAACTTTTCTACAGGAAAAACAGTTAAGTAGGTAGGTGTTAAAAGTTGTCAGATGCCCCCCTTATTAAGGGGGGATTAAGGGGGGATCCCCCCGCCTATCGGCACCCCCCTTATTAAGGGGGGCAGGGGGGATCAGAGGCAAAATCTATCTTCTATTTAATTATAGCGGTTCTCGCATCTGTGCGGCACACTTAAACCTTTGCTGATTAAGCTGTTCAGAATCGGTAATGTACCTCGTGTGAATCAGAAACGCTATATAACTACTTACTTATTACAAATCCCAATCAATCCCTCGGTATCTGTAGGAAAATTTACCCGATGGTTGCCCCTAAATCCTTTGACTTTAGTTAGTACAAAACCTCATGAATTATCTTAGTATTATCATTCCGACTCTTAATGAGGAGTTAAGAATTGCCGCAACATTAAAACAGATAGGAGCGGGAGTAGAAATTATTGTTGTCGATGGGGGAAGTACAGATAAAACCAGAGAAATAGCTGAAAAATTGGGAGCAAAAGTAATTATCTCACCGAGTAAAGGTCGTGCATTTCAGATGAATTTAGGAGCCAAAATAGCGAAAGGAGATATTTTGTTATTTCTGCACGGAGATACTTTACTTCCCCATGAATTTCAAAAACAAATTATCAATACTTTATCCCAATCTGGGATAGTAGCGGGGGCCTTTGAATTAAAAATTGATGGAGAAGAAAAAACCCTGCGTTTAGTGGAAAAATTAGTTAATTGGCGTTCTCACTGGTTTTCTCTTCCCTACGGAGATCAAGGAATATTTTTAAAAGCCTCAATCTTTGCCGATTTAGGCGGTTTTCCTGAGTTGCCAATTATGGAAGATTTTGAATTAATACAAAGATTGAAAAAAAGGGGTAAAATAGCCATAGTTTCTGCTGCGGTGATTACCTCGGCAAGACGTTGGCAAAAATTAGGAGTTGGCAAAACTACCTTAGTTAATCAATTAATAATTATTGGTTATTATCTAAAAATTCCGCCGCGCTTGTTGAAAAATTTTTATCGTTTATGGTAATAAAATAAAGGCTGGCTGAAAAAGTATTTGAGGTCATTGTGCAATGTAGGGGCGCAACGTGGTCAGTGAGTTTATCGAACTGCTTGCGCCCAAAATGTAATATAGAGATGCAGCTGATTGCCTTTAGGAGTCTCTCGATAAAAATTTTTGTCTCCCGAAGTACCGATCGATAGGATAATTGATAATCGGAACATCTGCTCTGAGAATATGTCTCTTGATCGCCGTCAATTTCTTTATCTTTTAGGTGCTACCCTTGGCACAGCCACTCTTGCCGGTTTTAACTCTGCCGCTTTTGCCGCTACCGGTCCCTATAGTCTCATTGCCCTACCCTATAGCTATGATGCCCTAGAACCTTATATTGATAAGGAAACGATGCAATTTCATCACGATAAACACCATGCAGCCTACGTTAATAATCTCAACGCGGCAGTGGCAAAATATCCAGAATTGCAGAAAAAAACAGTAGTAGAATTAATTAAAAATCTTGACTCTTTACCCGCCGATATTCGCACCACTATCCGCAATAATGGCGGCGGCGATCTTAATCATACGATGTTTTGGCAGATTATGTCCCCCGATGGCGGTGGCGAACCAAAAGGAGAAATAGGGGCGGCAATAATCGCTAAATTTGGCAGTTTCGAGGCATTTAAAAACGCTTTCAACCAAGCAGGTACTAAACTTTTTGGTAGTGGTTGGACATGGTTGGTTTTAAATAAGTCAGGAGAACTGGAAATTATCAGCACTGCTAACCAAGATAGCCCGCTAATGAAGGGATTACAGCCAATTATGGGCAATGATGTCTGGGAACACGCCTATTACTTAAAATACCGTAATCAACGGGCTGAATATTTAAAACAGTGGTGGAATGTGGTTAACTGGGAGGAGGTAAATCGCCGCTATCTTCAGGCAAAAGCTTAACCATGTCAACTTTTACGGTAACAGTTCCCGCTACCACTGCTAATATTGGGCCCGGCTTCGATTGTCTCGGAGCGGCCTTAACCCTATATAATCAGTTTACTTTTACCCTGCTGCCGGCAACAACAGCTAACCCTGTCAGCATTAGTGTCAAGGGAACTGAATCAGCTAAAGTTAGCCAAGGGGCTGATAATTTAATCTACACTTCTTTTTTGCAAGTTTATCAAAAAATAGGACAGAATCCGCCCCCTATCGCCATCGAGATCGGTTTAGGGGTTCCCCTGGCTAGAGGTTTAGGTAGTTCTGCCACTGCTATTATCGGTGGGTTAGTGGCTGCTAATCAATGCGCCGGAAATCCTTTATCTATGGGGGAAATCGAAGCATTAGCGATCGCATTGGAGGGCCATCCAGATAATGTGGTGCCGGCTTTGCGGGGCAACTGTCAGCTATCGGCAGGGGATAGCACAAATTGGGCTATTTGTCAAGTATTTTGGCAAAAAAATCTCATTCCCGTCCTAGCGATTCCCGATTTTGAACTGGCTACGGAAAAAGCTAGGGCGGTTTTACCTGAAAAAATTAGCCGTCAGGAGGCTATTTTCAATATTTCCCGCTTGGGTTTATTATTGCGGGGATTAGAGACGGGTAACGGCGATTGGCTGAGAATTGCCCTAGAGGATAAACTGCATCAACCCTATCGCCAATCTTTGATCCCGGGTTACGAAAAGGTGAAAAAAGCCGCCCTTAACGCGGGTGCTTACGGGATGGTAATTAGTGGCGCAGGTCCCACCCTATTAGCTTTAACGAACCCCGACAATGCCCAAAAAACAGCCACAGAGATGACAAATGCTTGGCAGCAAGTGGGGATTAACTCTGAGGTGAAAATTTTAGCTTTAGATACCCTAGGGGTCCAAGTAAACTGTTAAGCCTCCAATTTACTGGTTAAGAGTACCTGGCAGCGGGGAGATTTTATCAGTAATCAGTAATCAGTAATCAGTAATCAGTAATCAGTTTTTTTCTCCCTGCTCCGCAGCTCCGGTGCTCCCCTACTCCGTCTCCCCACACCCCACACCCCACACCCCACACCCCACACCCGTTCGGCTGAGCTCACGGCCGAAGCCCACACCCCACACCCCACTTCCCCTAATCTTGCCACCTATGACCGTAGAATCCAGTTTACAACAGTTAAAAAGAGCTTCATCGGGACGATTACCCAGCAGTTACGGGGTCTATTTTAAGAATACCCTTGTGGCCCTCTGTCATGCTCTTGAAGATCATATCTTGCAAACTAGCAGCCCTGATAGTACAAATAAACCACTGGTCTTAGTCACCTTTCAACAGGGTAAATGGTATTTACAGGAAGCTGAGCGCTATTTAGATATTGCTCGCTCTTCTCGTCATATTGCGATCGCCGCCGTGGCCGATAGTGGTTTTTCTGAGCATAAAACCGGCAGTTTAGAGAATGTTTCCCTAGTCAACTTAGATAATAGCGATAGTTTGGTTAATGAGTGGAATTTAATCATTCTTTCCCCCGATTACGCCTCCATGGTACTCTGTCATGAGTTATCCCCGGAAGAATACCGGTCCGATAGTCAACCCCAAATAGACACGGAGCGAAAATTCTACGGTTTATGGACATTCGATCGCGATTTAGTCGAAAAAGCCGCTAGGATCTTAATTGAGCGTCTGCATCCCTATAATCCCAGTCTAGCGGCCGATTTAAGCAGACAACAGCAGGAAATTAGTCAAAATATTAATCCCATTCCCACGGATTTAACCGGAGTAGTCTCTCGCATTGTCACCTATCTGCAAACCAGTCAACAGCAGTTAGTCACCGTCAGCAGACAAACGCGAGAATTAAGCGACTTAGAAGGACAAGCATCCCGTTTAAATAAAAATTTAGCCGCTAATAAACTGCAAGCTTTTCTAAGAATGGCTCAAAAGGTCGATGAAAGAGATATTGATAATCCCCTTGCTTCCCTACAGGTGGCCGCTTTAGCGGAAATGTTGGGACAATTGCTCGATTTACCCACCCTGAGATTGCGACGCTTACGATTAGCAGGTTTATTATACCGCATCGGTCTAGCGGAGGCTCCGATCGAAGTTTTTAGACAGCGTGCCAGTCAGTTAGAGGGAGCAAATGCGTTATTTTGGCGGGATAGATCGGTGTTAGGCGCACAATTACTCGCCACTATGCCCGAATTAGCCCCAATTCAACAGATTATTTACCATGAGTTTGAATACTGGGATGGTAGCGGGGTTCCCAACGGTTTAAAAGGGGAAGAAATCAGCCTAGAGTCGCGAATTTTAGGATTATCAGCCTATTTTCAGGAATTAACTCAACCGCGAGGCGACCGACTAGCTCTAGATTTGGGAGAGGCCCTAGAGCGCTGTCAAAATTATAGCGGGATTCGTTTCGATCCCGCTTTGGTAGAAAAATTAAGTTCGGTAATTCGTCTGTGCGAAATGGGATGGATGCAATTACCCGATCGCCCTAGTCAAGTCCCCGCCGTCTGGTTAGAATCAGTTTAGGATTAGACTCCGATTAAACTCTGCATGGCACGTCTCATATTAGCCGGTTTAAAAGCTGCCATGGCCGCGGTCGGTTCATAGCCGCAATGTACCATACAATCGGCACATTGCGGATTGCCACTGGCCCGACCGTAGTTATCCCAATTGGTTTCTGCTAAAAGTTCCCGAAAGCTTTTGTAATGACCTTCGTTGAGCAGATAACAGGGTTTTTGCCATCCTAAAAGACTATAGCTAGGACTACCCCAAGGGGTGCATTCATAGTCCTGTTCACCGATGAGAAAATCAAGAAAGAGAGGATTATGGTTAAAATTCCACTTTTTCTGGCGTGATTTCCAGGGTGAGAGAATTTCTCGGAATAAAGCTCTAGTTTGCTCCCGTTTCAAGAAACTATCTTGATCCGGGGCCCACTCATAACTATAACCCGGGGAAATCATCATGCCATCGATGCCCAAAGTAGCGAGAAAATCGAAAAATTCCTGCATTTCTCGCGGATCTGTGCCTTCAAAAACCGTGGTATTAGTAGTAACCCGAAAACCTCTCGCTTTCGCCGCTTTAATCCCTTTTACTGCCTTATCGAATACTCCCTCTCGATCCACACAGCGATCGTGATGTTCTTTGAGACCATCCAGATGGACACTAAAGGTAAGATAGGGTGAAGGAGTAAATTTATCTAGGCTTTTTTCCAATAACAGGGCATTGGTACACAGATAGACGAATTTTTTTCTGTCCACTAACCCCTTGACAATTTCATCGATTTGTGGATGTAAAAGCGGCTCACCCCCGGGGATGGAAACCACGGGAACCCCGCATTCTTCCACCGCTGCGAAACATTCTGCCGGGGTGAGATGATTGCGGAGGATTTCCGGGGGATGTTGAATCTTACCGCAGCCAGTACAGGCTAAATTACAGCGAAATAGGGGTTCTAGCATTAAAACTAAGGGAAAACGCTTTTTTCCTGCTAGACGCTGTTTCAAGATATAGGAAGCAACCACTAAAGCTTGTTGCAGTTGGACAGCCATTTGCTCACACCAAAAGGATTCTAAGTAATTATAGACTGTTAACAGGACATCAAGGCATAGAAGCCTAGAAAATGGCAAAATAAATAAAAGCTGAGGGCTTTTTTGGCTGTTTACTTTATCACTGGATAGATTATGAGTTCTTTAGGCGATCGCTTCAAGAAATTTGCGGGTAAAACTCGCTATGTGGTCTGTCGCTTATTTTTGCATCTCTACGGACAAGAAGTCGCACCCCTGATCGGTATTCTTAATCGTACCGGCCGGGAGGCGATCGATTCCGAAGGCGATTTAGAGGTCATGGGAGAGGGTTTAGTAGAAATTTGTCAAAATCTGCTGCAGATGAACCTCTATTGGTTTTCTATAGCTAATGAGGGCGATGTTTTTTGGCATGAGGGGGAAGCGGGAGACTACGTTAACGAACTGTTTACCGATTCCGCGGCCAGATACCTAAGTGAATCGGTGTCTGGGGAAGTGGGGGAAAAGGAACCCTTAACTTTACCCGTCACCGATAACTTAGTTGTTATGATCACAATAGCCTTCGAGGGTGAGAGTGCTGGTTTAGAAACTAGCCTAGCCGATCGAGAGGCCCTGGAAGATGGTTTAAAATCAATAATTAACCTCCACTACCAAGGTCGGCTGCGTGCGATTCAGGTACATTTTTCTCCTGCTCAATTGGGAGATGAATTGACTAATGAGCAACTATTACTCAATTTCCCCGAATTACTGCCTTTATAGTCTTAATTTTGCCCTTATGCTGCGCCAAGTAACGACAATCCTTTTAATTCTTACCCTTTGTTGCACAACGGTGGCCTGTGGTTCCTCGTCAAATGAAACTCAGTCACCGTCAGCTAGTAACAGTAGTGTAAGACAAGAATCCAATCAGGTTAGTAGCGGTCGCTACGAGGTGCAACAAGCTACCTACGATGACGGAGATGGCACTTATACCCTAATGCTGTTAAACACCCCTGGGGGGACTTCTCCCCTCTTCCGCACCACTAACCTGCAAATGGCTAGATTAAGCGATGAAGCTATTGCTAAAGGGGAAAAAACCGCAGTAGAAATCAACGGTGATCAGGCTACCCTGTACATGACCGAAGATTTTAAAATTGAGTATGTCCATAATGTCACGGAAGTGCGGAACAATCCCCAGACCGGACAACAAGAAACCGTGGTGATTCGGCAAGAATCGAGTTTTTGGAGTCCTTTTTTCGGTGCTGTTGCTGGTCAAGCTTTGGGTAGTTTGCTCTTTCGTCCTCAATACTACGTTCCTCCCCTCTATACTCCGGGGGGTGTAATGACCGGTTTTGGTGGTTACGGTTCCACCTATAATCAGGCAGTAGATCAATACCGGACTAAACATAATAGTCCACCTCCGGCGGTCAAAAATCGGCAAACTCTCCGTTCTACCGGCAATTTACGTCGTTATCCCAGTAATACTTCCTCTAGTCCCAATCGCAGCACCACCACCACCACAAAACCCAGTGGTTCCGGTTATGGTTCCAGTACCCTGAAGAATTCGGGTAAATCTGATAATGTCAAACGTTCTCCTAGTTTCGGTTCCTCCGGTTCTCGTCGTACCCCTAGTCGCAGTGGTTTCGGCAGCAGCAGACGCGGCCGACGTTAGGAGGATTTGACTGGAGTGGTGGAAGATTAATCCTGTCTTCCCCACCTCAGACATTGGGGATGGCAGCTACTTAAGAAGCAACCATTTTGCGAATTTCCGAGTAGAAAACCGTCTGGCGATCACCATTGGCCGACTGGATAATACTGGTACGCAATCTCAGATTAGGACTAGCAAACCAGATTCTTTCCTCGATACGATGGTGATTATCCTCGATGGTTAAAGTTAAAGCTTGATCGCTTCGGAGATGATATTCTCCCAGCGCTGCCGATTTACCGTCCGATGTGATTAATTTTCCTTGCCAAGAATTTTCTGAGGGTAGCCAAACTAAATAGCTAGAACCGATTTTTTTCGGTTGTCCATAGTCCACGGAATTATCCCAAGTTGCTTTCCATCCCCCTAGACTGGTCTGGGACTGACAGTTATTTCCTAAACATAATTGCACCACATCGGCAGCATCGGCAGCCAGCAAATCGATGGTGATTTCTGCTTTATTATTGGCAACTTTTTGGGCAGCTAATTGATAACTGGTGCGCTGAGAAAACCATTTACCCGCACAGAGATTAATAAATTCTTGAATGTCCATGAATGGCTGTAGGCAAAGATTGATCGCTCTGGAAGAATAGATTATTTATTCTATCCTATCCCTAGACCTTGGCCAATTTTTGCAAGGATAAACGAGCTGCTTCGCGCACTTGTGGATGTTCGTCCTTGACCAAAAATTTTAAGGCTGCGATCGTTTTTTCCGCCGGAAGATGGCCTAAAGCTTCCGCTAATCGCTGCCGGATTAACCAGTCATCGGAGTTAACAAAGGTTAAAAGCTTCTCGACGGTTTCCACTGCTTTGATTTCACCAAGGGCAGCAATAGCGGCCTGTTGAATAACCGCTTCGTTACTATCGAGGGCCGATAATAACACCTGTTTAGCCCGAATATCGCCCAAATTGCCCAAAGCGACGGCGGCACTAAAGCGGACTAACCATTGCGTGTCTTCGTAAAAAGCCCGTTGTAGGGGTTCAAAAGCGCGAATATCTTCTAAATAACCTAAAGCCCCCGCAGCATCGGCGCGAATGCCATAATCGGCATCATTGGCTAACAAATCCACTAGGATAGGAAAGCATTCCTCGGTTTGTTTGACTCCCAAAGCAAAGACAGCCATCGATCGCACCGGCAGCATTTCATCATAAAGGACTTTTTTGATCAAGGGTACAGCTTCCTCCGGGGTCACTTCTCGCAGGGAGGCCAAGGCCAGCAGACGATCTTTGGAGTTGCTGCTTTCTAACTGGAGGGCAATGCTTTCTATATCAGGCTTGCTCATTTTTGTCAATCACTTGTAATATTTCTTTAATTCTAACGCAATTTTTTCTAAGTCAGTCCCAATGAAAAAATTTTCACCCCCACAGATGAAAGAGGTTTCCTTCCCTACACCCCACACCCCACACCCTACACCCTCTTTCCAGTCAGCAGCCCTAGTGGACTGAAACAGCTAATTTCTGTCTGTTACAGTGTTTCTCATAAAGATGAAGTGTAATCTAATTTGGTATGGAAGACCGACTCCCGAAAACGAAAACTTCGTACCTGCTCATTAAGATAACTGCTCTAACTAATATCCTTAACAATAGGATTAATTTAGCTTAAACCTCCTGTAAAAGTAAGTTTTCGAGGTGCTATCGGCTCAAAATATCGAAAACCTCAGATAAATTTGACATAATCTTGGGTTTTATGGACGGGATAGTTGTCTCTTGTCTTTTTTCTCCTCCTCTGGACTGTCTCGGAGTCTCCTCACGGAAGATTTTTGATTTTTGCAGGAACTCTCTTAAACAAGTTGGGGAAGTGGTTCTACAAAAATTAACTTTATTTATGTTTAAAATGCTATCATGAAGCTTGCATCGTAGATTTCAGTATATATTGAGAAAACCATGACTATTTCTGGCAATAAAATTACAGAAAGCATTATTAACAAGCTACAGGAAATTCCTATAGATAAACAAAAACAAATCTTAGAATATGTAGAAGCTCTCACGGAGGAAAAGGAGCCGTTATCTTCCCCTAAAAAACGAGTCTTTGGGTTGCATCAGGGAAAAATTTGGATGAGTGATGATTTCAATCAACCCTTACCCGATAATTTCTGGAATTTTGACTCATGAATATTCTCTTAGATAGTCACACTTTAATCTGGTTTTCCCAGAATTCTCCTCAGCTTTCCTCATCAGCAATTAAGATACTAGAAGATAGAAATAATCTTCTTTTCTTGAGTTTGGTCAGTGTCTGGGAAATACAGATCAAGGTACAGTTAGGCAAATTAAATTTAGATATTTCTCTCTCGGAAATAGTTAAAGATCAAACTAAAATTAATGATGTGCAGATTTTACCCCTGAAATTATCTCATATTTGGACATTAGACACCTTACCTTATTATCACAAAGATCCGTTTGATCGTTTATTAATTTCTCAAGCAATTACAGAAAACCTAATTATCCTGGGTGTTGATCCTGTTTTCGATTCTTATCCCGTACAAAAAATATGGTAAAAAATGTCGTTTGTTTTCTTTTTATGGCATAGAACGAGTTAGTTAGGACGCTTTCAATTTTCAAACTCTTATCGGTCAAGGGTTTCAGCGATTGATTGTCCTAACCACCCCGCTCTTTGCTATATTACTGGTTACAAAATTTCTAAACACTCAAGGATAAAACTCATAATTGAGATTAATAGTTATGCTAAAAACTATCACTATCTGGTTAAAATTTTCTCTATCGATGCTAATACAAGATAATGATAAACTTCCCGAATCAAAGGAGAAGGAAGATGGAGTTTTATCCTTTGTAAGAAAATTACGAATAGGCAGTTTAAATGCAGTACAGTTTATTAACAATTCTGATTAATCTTCTATTAAGATAACTTCGGTTGACGGAATCGATAAACATCAATGATCGCCTGTACCCAACCATTAGCAACGGATTCTAATAATCGATCGCCTTTTTCTTTACTTGCATTAGTAGCATCTCCCATCACTCCACTTTTAGTTAATTCCTTAGTTAACCAAGCAAAGGGTAATTTTCCTTCCATAGTTAATAAACTATTTTCTGGCAAACCTTGGGGATATTCTCGCACAGCCCGCTCAATTTTGACCTGTTCTGGCAGTAATGATAACATAATGCTAGTTTCCACATCTCCTGCATGAATACCGTATTCTAATTCATATTCCGAGAATAATTCAGCCGCATTGTGGGGAACTCGCCAAGTGAAAAAAGGAAATACTAAAAAATCGGGATATTGTTGATGAATATCCCTAGCGGCAATTTCCATAACTTGCGGTTGTCCGCCGTGGGAGTTCATTAATACTAACTTGCGAAACCCCGAACGATAGAGACTTTCAGCTATCTCTTGAATGAGGGTTAATAAGGTGGCTGCCGAGAGGGTAATCGTGCCGGGGAAAGACCAATGTTCGTTAGATTTTCCGTAGTAGAGACAGGGTAAAGCAAAGGCGGGAACATTTGTATTTAATTTCTCGAAAGCTTTGCCTAAAACCCCTAAACTAATGGCAGCATCGACGGCAATAGGGAGATGGGGTCCATGTTGTTCGATCGCACCGATGGGTTGAATAATTACCACATTTTCCTTATCTGGCATTGAATCTATATCGGTCCAAGTAAGATAGGGAAAATAACGATGAGGGGGAATAAAACCGTGCATCATAATTTTATTGGGGGTCAGGGATTATAGTTATGGAAAAAATTACTGTTTATTTGGTAATTGTACCACTAATTCTTGGCAAGGTTGCCAATCATCTTTATGGGTAATGGCTGCCCAAAACGAATCCCTATAACAAGAAAACCTGTTTCATTAATTATAATAGGCAATATCGTCGGGCAAAAACACCAGGGGCGACTTGTTTTTTTACCCTTATTACTGAGCATCTTTAAGCCTTTTCTTTAAGTATTGTTGTTAATGTAGCTTATTAAGATCAGCGACCGCACTTAAACTCACAGCTTCAATGAATGTGCATGGTGCGTTCCCTACGGCTCTTTTGTAACTCCTAAATTAAGTTTTATTTCAAGCTATTTTGAAAGCCTTGCTAGAAGACAGTTTCATCTATAAGTATAATTACTCACTTGCATAAATGAGATGCCTCCTCCCTAACAAATAAATAAACCATTGACTCTCCCCCGCTAACCGCTCGCGCGGTGTAGCGGGGGATTCTCGGTTCTTAGGCTCTTGACTAGATCAAACAGGTTTAACCGGTCGATCCCCGTCAAATCGCTTCCGCAAGCGTTTTCTAACACGGTCAGTCCGACAGCGTTTTTTCCTCGGTTCTCGAT